>CAYHTI010000050.1:0-5865 GCA_964359515.1 uncultured Gammaproteobacteria bacterium
AGGCACGCATCGTTTCCGCCATGGACTGGCTTTCAATCATAACGCCGGACACTTGTCCCTGCAGGGAGGCAAAAACGATTTTATCGTCCCAAATTTCAATTTCACTGCTAAGCGGGAACTTTTCTTCCGGAACGCGAAGACTTTCCGACAAGGGATATTGTCTTCGAGCTGTTCCCCGATCACTGTAGATGGCCTTAATTTTGATGCCCTGTTTTACGCGACGCTCCCGGTAGCTTTTGCTTTCTTCCTCCGTGAATAAATTACCTACGGCATGCGCCGGATAAACAATGTAGGCTTCTTTGCCTTTTGATTCTAGTAGCTCCTCCAACATGCTTTTTAGTCCTTCCTTACCATCGAAAAACCTCACGACGGCTTTGTTTGGGAGCGTATTGTGAATTGATTGAATTTGCGAGAACAGAGACTCCAACAACAACTCTTTTTTATCCAGCTCCTCCTGCTGTTGGTGGATAACGTTTTTAAGCGCATGGGGGCCTTCTGCGACAAATAGGCGCTTCTTGCCTTGGTCAAAGGTGCTGATAATGCCTTTCTTCATTAGACCTTCCAAAATGACATAGGTCGTAGCGCGGTTGACCTTGGACTTCGCCGCGATCTTTTGGACCGGGGAAGGGCCAAGTTCAAGGGCTGCTAAATACACCTTCGCCTCTTTTTCGCTCAAACCGATTTTTTGCAGTTCTCCTTCTAACATATAGGGAATAAAATCAGCAACCGCCGACAGACGAGAAAGTCCCGACGACTACTGACAATAAGATTAAGTGCCTCTTAAGACTTAATGGGCATCACAATGTAAGTATAGCCGCCTTTGCCGGCCGGAAGGAAGAGTCCTGGATTATGCCTGTCAATGAGCTTCATAACCACGTTTTCTGCACCCATGGCCTGAATACCGTCCAAAACATAGCGATAATTAAACACGATTTCATTCTCATCGCCGGTAATTTCAGCCTTCATGGCGCCTTTATTTTCGCCAAGCATACTATTGGCCGCCTTTACCTCAATCGTCTTCTTTTCGGCGTTTACCGTGACATGCACGTCATTAATGCCGGCTCGGCAGAAAAGCGCGGCGCTTTTAATCAAGGGAACAAATTCCTTCACGGGCAGTGTGATTTCGGTCTTGAAGTGGCTTGGGATAATTTGCTGATAATCAGGATATTGACCTTCGATCAGGCGGGAAACAAGCTCAACACCCGAGAAAGAGAACACCACTTGGTTGTCTGACCAAGCAATGGTCAGTCCTTTGTCGTCCTGTCCCTCAGCCAAAACACGGCTTACTTCCTGCATGGTGCGGAATGGGACGATGAATTTGGCGTCTTTTCCGCCCTCTACCTCAATGACGCGCTCGCCGAGGCGAAAGCTGTCGGTTGCCGCTAAGGTGAGCTTTTTTGCCTCAAGATGGAACAAAACACCGTTAATTTCCGGGCGAGTTTCGTCCATAGCGACAGCAAACAAGACTTGCCCAAGCGCGGCCTTAAACTCATCAATATCTAAATTCACGCTTTCCTGGCCGGAGACACTCGCAATTAAAGGGAAATCATCAGCAGCCACTCCTTTGACCGTCGTCTCAAAGTTCTGGCAGGAAACATGTAACTCCTGGTCTTTAAGAGCCAGGTCGACTGGCTGCTTAGGGAGTAAGTTCACGTAATCAGTAATCAAGCGCGATTGGACGGTAAAGGCCCCGCTTGTTTCAATCTTTCCCCGGACTTGGCACTTAATACCGACCTCTAAATTGGTCGTGGAGAACTCGATCATGCCATCCTCAGCCTTAATCAAAACATTATTCAAAATTGGCAAGGTCGTATTTTTTCCCGCCAGGTGGTTAACAATGGAGAGGCCCCGAGACAAGTTCTCTTGCGTGCAAGTAAATTTCATATCTTCTCTTTAGCGGTCTTGATTGTATTATTAAAGGGAAAAGTTTTAAAAAAAGGAAGTAGTTACAATAAGTCTTGGGGACAAGGGGGATAGTTTTGTCTTTTGGCTAATATAACACAAGCTTTCTGTGTACAACATGGGAAATTCTGTGGGTAATGAGCTTATCATGTGGCAGGTTATCCGCACAAATTTGTGAATTCGAGGCTGGTTGTGGATGGTTCTTGTCTTGTTAACAGGGTTTGACACATGGTCGTCCACTTACATACACACAGGTTGTTCATCAGGTGTAACGAAAAACCCCTTTGTACCGCATCTCGCGAGAGGTACAAGGGGGTTTTCTTATCTCGCTACGGCGTAGAGCCTTTGGCGAAGCGTATTGATTTCTTGCTTGATCTGTTCGTCTTCTTCAATGAGGCGGCAGACCTTGTCATAGGCGTGCATGGCCGTAGTGTGGTCGCGCCCACCAAGCTCCTCGCCAATTTGCGGGAAGGATTTACGCATCTCCTCGCGTAAAAGGTACATAATGATCTGTCTTGGAACTACTAAGGCTTTTTTGCGGCTTACTCCCAAGATATCGGGCAGTGGAATTCCGTAAAACTCGGTGACAATATCGATAAGCTCACGAGGCGTAACGGCTTTTTTCTGGCCGCTGAATTTGATGCCGGTCAACATTTTCTTCACGCTATCGAGTGTCGGCGCAATGTCCTGCAATTGGTGTTGGGCAATGATCCTGTTGAGCGCCCCTTCAAGCTCGCGGACGTTTTCGTGGATATGCTCGGCTAGATAGTGCAAGATTTCTTGCTCCAGTTCGAATTTTTTCTCCTGGCATTTGGTTTCAAGGATCGCCATGCGCGTCTCAATATCTGGGTAGGAGATGTCTGCGATCAGTCCGCATTCAAAGCGAGACTGGAGACGCTGCTCAAGCGTGGCAATCGCCTTAGGCGGCCGGTCTGAGGTAATGACGATTTGCTTGTTGTTTTGGTGCAAAGCGTTAAACGTATGGAAAAATGCCTCTTGCGTGCCTTCTTTTCCGGTGATGAACTGAATGTCATCGATTAAAAGCACGTCTACTCCGCGGTACTTTTGTTGAAATTCGCTAGCTCTTCCCTGTTTGACCGCGCTAATGAAGTCATTGGTGAATTTTTCGCAGGAGGCGTAGAGAATCTTGGCGTCGGGGTTGTCTCTAAGGACATGGTTTCCGATCGCTTGTACCAAATGGGTCTTGCCGAGTCCGACCCCGCCATAAATAAAGAGCGGGTTATAGGTTACTCCTGGCGTTTTGGCCACGGCTTGGCTGGCGGCATGGGCCAACTCATTGTGTTTGCCGACGACGAAGTTATCGAAAAGGTACTTTTCATTGATGCCGAACTCATTGGAGTATGGACGGGCGACTTCGGCCTTTGGCGCTGGGTTCTCGGAGACGGCTTCAATGACGGCGGCGCGCTCACTCGCGGGAACGGCTGACTGCTGGCGGATCATTTCTACTTTATAAAGGACTTCCTTGATTTCGTTGTTTGTCAGTTTGCGCAACGTTTTTAAAATGCTGACATGGTATTTCTTTTCCAGCCAAGTTTGCGTAAACGTGTTGGGAACGCTAATGACAATGCGCGCATTGTCATACGTCGAAATGCCGGTCTGGCGGAACCAGGTCGTAAAGTTTGCCTTGGAGAGGGTCAACTCGAGCTCCCCTAACACCGCCTGCCACAACTGTTGGTTGGTCATAAAATCGCTCAACGAGTGGGTGGATGTTTTGGACGGCCAGCGGGCCGCATCCCATGACGTTAATGTTTATTTTTTCCGACAATGATCACAAAAGGACTCAAGTGTTTCCTATTCTACCACAGGAGATTTTTTCTTCGTGAAACCATTGTCGCGCGAAGTGTGGAGATCATGTGGATAGGGTGTGAACAGGCATACTTTAGTCTACGCTGCTTTCGAGGTCAAGTCAGACAAGATAACAAAATTTTTTTTCCATCGCCCTCGTCCCTCGAATTTATTTTTTTCTGTGGAGCGAACGGCAAGATTGACACGATAGGCAATTTCATAGTACATTTTCTGCATTGTTAATCATGTTTTTTAGAGTATGCCCAAACGCACCTATCAGCCGACGAAACTGAAGCGCAAGAAAAAGGCAGGCTTTCGCGCCCGCCGCAAGTCCGCTGGCGGCATTAAGGTCTTAAAGAGCCGCATGAAGAAGGGCCGTAAGCGCTTAACGCACTAAAGGCGTCGCCGTGCACCTCATCTTTTGAGTATTTTGATGGCATGGGCTGATAGCCCATGCTTTTCATTCAAAAACCATGTTAGCCAAACCTAACCGCCTGGCTCGTCGACGCGACTTTGACGCTCTTTTCAAAAAGGGCCGGCGCGCTTCTGACGCTTTTCTTACCTTGACACATGCTCGCACGGCGGCAACCAGCCCATTTCGCATGGCTTTTATCATTTCAGCGAAGACCGAAAAATCTGCTGTAAAACGAAACCGCGCCAAGCGTCAAGCTCGTGAGATTGTGAAGGCGATTCTCCCCGCTTTACCTAAGGGCATTGATACCGCCTTAACCATCAAGCGGCCTTTTCTCAACTTGGACTTCGCCAAAAAGCGAGAAGCTGTCTTGCGCCTGCTTAAGCGAGCGAGGCTCGTGTAGGAATCAGCAGATCTATGGACCAAATTCGCCTATTGCTGCGTTATCTGACGGTTGCTTTCATTCGGGTTTACCAAAAGTCCATCTCCTTTGATCATGGCCTTTTTCGCTATTTCTACCCCAATGGTTTTTGTAAGTTTCATCCCACGTGCTCCGAATATGCGGCCCAGGCCGTGGAGAAGCGAGGCCTGGTTGTTGGTTCACTCCTTGTCATGAAGCGTTTAGTACGCTGTAATCCGTTTAGCAAAGGCGGCGTGGACGAAGTGCCCGCGCGAAAATAAATTAGGGTCATTTTTCTTTTTTCTATGGGAATTTACACTGCCATCTTTTACCAGCCGATCTTCAACCTCTTTGTCGGACTCTATAATGTAATCCCCGGGCACGATGCCGGCCTTGTTATTATCGCGATTACGTTGATTGTGCGCTTAGTCCTGTACCCTTTCTATCGCAAGCAGGTCATGGCACAGAAGGACATGCAGGAGCTGCAACCCAAGCTTGCCGCTTTAAAGGCCCAGCATGCCGACAATAAGGAAGCGCAGGCCAAAGCCATGATGGAGTTGTATAAGGAACATAAAGTAAACCCTTTTTCTTCCTGTCTTCCTGTTTTGATTCAATTGCCGATTTTTATCGCGGTCTACCAGGTTCTGCGTGATGGGCTGACCAAGCCAGATAGCTTGAACTTGTTGTACGGCTTTGTGTCTCGCCCCGAGTTGATTGACCCACATTTTCTTTCCTTACTCGACCTTTCCAAGCCGAATGCTATTTTGGCGGTTTTGGCTGGTGCAGCCCAATTTTGGCAGGGAAAGATGCTATTCGCCCAGCGTCCTGACCCAGCTTTGCGCGGGAAAAAAGGTGTGAAGGACGAAGATACGATGGCCTTGATGAACAAGCAGATGATGTACCTGATGCCGGTGATGATCACGTTCATCGGTTTCTCCCTGCCCAGTGGTTTAGCGTTGTACTGGTTTATCTCCACAGCCTTCATGATTGTGCAGCAGTACGTCGCTTTTAAAAAGAAAGCAAACGGGGCCGTTACAAAAATTGACGAAAAAACGGAAGTGATCGCAAGCGTTAAGTAAGTCATTTCGTATGGCAAAACCCTTTTCCCGGCAGTGGACGTGGCAACTATCCTCCACGCCTGAGCAGCTTTGGCCGTTCATTTCAGATACCAACCGCTTTAACCGTGATATTGGCCTACCGTCAGTAGAAGTATTGCGTACTGGGGAAAAACGTAGTCTCTCCGCCCGTAGTTTTGGGATGGCTATGCAGTGGGAGGAAATGCCATTTGAGTGGATCAAGCCTTATACAATCGGCACGGTACGCAGGTATTTGAAAGGCACATTTT
>CAYHTI010000051.1:0-5840 GCA_964359515.1 uncultured Gammaproteobacteria bacterium
CGGCGATCACGCTGCTTCTCGCAGTGGCGCTCTCGCTTGATCACCCGGTTCATGGTGCGTGGACTCGCTCGTCGCTTCGTCATGACGACTCCTCCCCTAGTTCTTGCTCGCCACGGACCGGCGTGCCTTGATGCGGCGGTCGCTGCGCGGATCGGCGAGCGGCTTGCTCTCGCTCGCCGACGGATCCTTGAGATCGGCATCGTTGCCGATGTACGGATCCAGATCGGCGGTCTCGTCGGGCCGGATCTCGAGCAGATCGCGGGCGAACGGCTTCGGCGCCTTGGACGCAGCAGCCTGCACGGGCTTGCTGGTCGTCCGCTTGGCCATCGCGCGAGCCACGGACACGGGCAGGCCACCCTGGCGCCCCAGATCCTCGTTGGCCTCGTTCTTCGCGATCTCGCGAAGCTTGCGGCCACGAGACGTCGGATTACTGGTCCTACTCTTACCCACGTGTATTTCCCCTTAGCACACAGGCGTGCCCGTCTTGCTGTTCTGCCCCAGCAGAAAAACAATTCGGATACGCGGGCTTAAGCACCACAACGTGGCGCGTACACCTCCGTATCCGAATTGTTCATGGGTCCCCCTCTTAGGGACTAAGCGGCTTCTTCTTGCTGCTGCGCGGCTGCGTCAGCGGCCATGGCAGCGGCTTCGATGGCTTTCGGCGGCGAGAACTTGAGCTTGAGCTTCTTGCTCAAATCAACATAGTTGTTGTACTCAGTCTGGCGCATGTAATTTAACAAACGGCGGCGTTCATTCACCTTCTTGATCAAACCGCGGCGGGAGGAGAAATCCTTCTTGTGCTCCTTCAAATGGTCGGTGAGCAACTTAATTTCCTCGCTCAAAATGGCGACTTGGATCTGGGAAGAACCTGTGTCCTTCTCATGGGTGCGGAACTTCTTGATGATCTTTTGCTTAACCTTGGGGTCTAACATAATGGTCCAAAACCGCAGCTGGCGTCCAAAATTCTATGAATTTGGCACGGCGCTAGCCGCAGAAGAGGTTTAATAGTGAACGAAGAAGATAATACCAAGTTCGCAGTATTTTGTAAAGATTCCCCTGAATAAGGGCAAATAAAGAGCCGGGCCTCCTGTTCAGGGGGCACCGGCTGATTCGTAAACAGGGTTGTGGTTGCGCGGCAACGGGTCGGCGTAACCAAGCAACCAGGCGCCAAGCTCAGGCCCAACAACCGGTTGCATGCCCTTAAAGGTCAGCCAGCTCAAGGAGCTACGGTGCCCGTGCTGCCAGACGAACTCGTTCAAATCGCGGCTGAAGTCATCGCTTGGATGCCGGAGAAACCAGGTCATCATGCCAGCGAAGCGAAAGGCGATCACCTCGGGGCGAGGGCCTAAATCCAACGCAGCAAGACCACAGTTATTTCCTTCATTCCATGCCTCTGATACCACATGACGGCAGTCAGACACATGCGCCCAGCGCCAAGCAAGCTGGAGGATGTACAGGATCAGGGCCGGTGTTGGGCGGAAATTCAGGTCCGCACAGATCTTTCGCTGGATAATGACCAGCGCTCGAATCCAACCCTGTGCACCAACACCATGCACCTTCAATGCATGAATGAAGGAGCGCTTCTGGTGTTTATGGTGCGTCATCACCAAGGACGCGGCGGGGTAGCCAAGAATCGCTGCAGCACGTACACGCTCTCGCTTCAGTTCCCCGACGCGAATGCGTTCAACAATAAGTGCTGCTTCGTCTTGAGGCGCGCCAGTTTCCCGCCAGCGCCTCGCCAATTCGCGCAAACGAGTATCAGACATCGTACCTCCGTAGAAAGGACTGATGTATATCTATCTAAAAACATGTGGAGCGTCAATTTTAATCCGTATCTAAAGGGCAGCAATCCTTATTTTGACTGGCTAAATTGGCGCTGGTATTCCTCTGAAGCCAAAAAGGCTTCACGGATTTTTTCAAGCGAGACCCCCTCTTTATAGCGTTGTGTCCAATAAGACAAGCCTGATGGATCAGGTTCACGCTTTAATACCTCCAGATAGATCTGTCGAAGGCTGTAATTCGGCTCAAGATATTGCTCGCTCCAACCGATACCTTGGATGTATATGTCGACATGGTCAGGGTAAGGCTCTGTATATTTCTGCCCTTCGTACGCTTGAACGAAACGAACCAGATCACCTTGATGCATGAAATACGTTATCCCAGGAATCCTCGGCTCCTCGTGCGAATCGATCGTAAAGGAGTTGGTACTTTGGTCGTACCGATAGACATCGCCCTGCACGAACTGATTAGCTTGCGTCAAATTTCCTGCGTGTCCAGAAAAAACATACAAAATCCCATCGATTTCTGCTGCCCGAGCGCCTAGAACGCCCCTCGGCAATACGGATGTCCGCACGATGCGCCATCCTTCTGTCGTGGATTCAAGAAAATAGACATCGGCAACTTGAGTTTGAAAACCCTGCACCACTTTAAATCCACCTATAGCGACATACTCACCATTTTCAAGCTGATAAAATGACGGATCTCCCTCAAGAGGCGGCAATGTTGCTTTTACTTGGCCGGCGATCCAATCAGTGGGACGAGCCCCTTTCGCAAGTGGCACAAACACAACGAATAAAAGGAAAATAGCCAAAAATAGGGCGCGTAAAATATTCATACAAATCATTAAAAAATATTCAAGGGAGCTTACACCCCCTATCCATGGTGTCAACATAATGACAGCAAGGCCAATGTGTCGTAAAATATAAGCATATGGCCGAACAGAAAACAAAATCAGCTTCCCTACTTGATCGCGCGGTGACGGACTTTTTGGAATATTGCGAACTCGAAAAACAACGCAGCCCGCAAACGATCCAAAACTACGATTTTTACTTACGGCGTTTCACGAACTTCGCGCAGGCTCAAGGAATAAAACACCCCAAAGATATTGATACGGACCTGGTGCGTAAATATCGCCTGTGGCTGAACCGGAAAACCAACCGCCAAGGTGACGCGCTAAAAGCGAATACAACCAACTACCACCTCGTTGCCCTGCGCAGCTGGCTCAAATACCTGGCCAAGCGCGATGTGCAGACCATGGCCCCAGAAAAAATTGAGCTAGGAAAATCCCCGCAGCGGCAGGTAGATTTTCTTGACGGGCAAGATTTGGCTTCGTTTCTGGAAGCTCCGCAAAAATCGCGCCAGAGCAAACTACTGCAAACTCGAGACCGTGCCATCCTTGAAACACTTTTTAGCGCCGGCTTGCGTGTATCCGAGCTCGTCAGCCTCAAGCGAGACAATATCAATTTAAAAAAAGACGAGTTTACCGTCCGCGGCAAGGGCCAAAAGCTCCGCGTATGTTTCCTTTCTAATGCATCAAAGTATTGGCTCGCCCAATATTTCGACATGCGAAAAGACACAAGCCCGTTTATTTTCGTACGCCATGACCGGGCGAAAAAACGTTCCGCAGAAGAACCCAAACCCTTAACGCCGCGCAGCGTGCAGCGGTTGGTAGAAAAATACGCCCAAGCCGCAGGGATCACGAAACGTGTTACACCCCACACCTTGCGCCATTCCTTTGCCACGGACTTATTGATGAACGGCGCGGATATCCGTTCCGTGCAAGCCATGCTCGGCCACTCAAGCATTACGACGACGCAAATCTACACGCATGTCACCAACCAGCAATTGCATGACGTGCATAAGGCGTTTCATGACCGGAACCGGAAAAAGTAAATTCTATACCTACTTCAAAACCTCAAACGAACTGATCGTATCTTCAAATGGCGCCCACGGCTTCCCTGCAGGCAAACTAAAAATATAGGTCTTTTTTCCTTCCCCCGCTGACAGGAAATAATAAGGAACGTTCTCGCGCTTGGCTTTCGGCAGGTTAACCACCATTTTCATACCGTGCATGCCTGCGAGCGTGACTGGCTCTCGCTTCACCTCCACGATGTTTTCCGTGGTGGACATCAATCCCACGGCGGCAGCAACGCTGTTTCCGGTTTCTTCAATAAACATGGTAATAGCCGCTTCATCCCCCTTGCCGCCCTGCAAATGCAGTAAGCGTGCCCCGTCTTCGTCAACATCCTGATTGATGGTAAAACCTTTGGGCGCGCGCAGGCGAAAATTACCGCTCGGATCCGTGAGGACGACGCTATTAGTTTCGGTTAGCTGTTCCGGGCTTTCAATGGGTTCAACAAAATTCGAGCGCCGGGAAATGCAGCCGGAAAAGGTAAGCGTAAGTATGAATATGATCACTAGGGAGCGGGTCATAGTAAAATGATTATAAAAGTCTTCTATTACGAAAAGCAATTCCTGAAGCAGTCTTTAAATACTTTTCAAAATCCAGTGCTTTTTGCTTGCTTTCAAAACTACAAGAAAAAATTAATTTCCAAGGCTTGAACTGATTTGTGTGGGTTGATTTTCCTTTATTATGATGTGACAATCGCGCAGCAACATCCTCCGAAAACCCAGTATAAAACCGCTTTGAAAACTCAACACTCTGAATTATGTAAACGTTATACATGTAGTGTGGTATTCCATCAGTGGAGCAGTCCAATGATAGAGTTTGTAAAGATGGCGTGCCATCCGTAGCGCAGCCATATGAACAAACTTTATTTCATGTGATGAGCTGGAGCCCTCCTTCGCCGAGGCTACGGAGGGCATCCTTCGCTGTGCGAAGGATGGTGGACCCGACAGGATTCGAACCTGCTACCCCCTCGTTGCAAACGAGGTGCTCTACCAAGTGAGCTACGGGCCCTTGTCCAGCGTTTATACCAAAAAACACGGCCTGCGTAAAGGATTGCAATTGACAAAATCGAAATATCCTTATATTGTTTATGAATCATTATCGCAGATTTCGTTAGCGTACCTATGGATATTCGCTTTAAAGTTGTCCTTGCAATGACCGCCGTAGTGGCCGGCGGACTCGGCCTCAGTTTTGGCGTGGGTTCACTTTTGGCGGATAATGAACCGAACCCGTTTGACCCTACCGGCATCCCCGAACCGATCGCCGCGGCCGTGGACGATATTCCCTTTGATGATGCGACCAAATTCGCTTCTACGGCCTTCAGTCTCGATGAAGGTTACCAAATCCAGCTGGTTGACGGCTGGCAGCTGGTGGCGCAAACGCCGACAAGGCGTGTTGACCGCTACCGCTTCGAGCGTATTGACGACAAAGATAGTATTTTAACTATCAGCGTTTACGATGCGACCACGCTGACAAGCTTTGATGAATTGGTTCGCGCGCGCTACGGAGCCTCGTTCTTGCGCGAACAAAAAGACGTACTCATTAACAATTTGCCGGCCCTGCGCGTCTCCGCCGAATTTCTTGATATGGGCGCCACGCTCGATGTCTTGGTCGCGGCTGACGAGCAGCATTATTTTTCCATCTACGGCATCCATGCCCCAGCTGAATCTTCAAACCTCGAAGTCAGCAAGCAGATCAACTACATGCAAAAGTCTTTCCGAAAGAGCTAACAAAAAAAACTGACCAGAAGGCCAGTTTTTTTGTGCGCTTGGTCTTACTGTTGGCTTAAGGCCGCGAGCAAGGCATCTAATTTTGCTTCAATCGCGCCAAGGCGAATTTCAATCTGCTTATTATCCGTTTGTTGAGGACGGGCAAAGGAGGGGCGTCTGTCGCCGCCAAAGGACCGCTTTTCCCCGAAGGAACGGGTGTCATCCACCTTAAAACAGTTGCGGCACTTTACCGGCTTTGTCCCATTCGGACGGAACGGCACTTGGCAGTCATCACCGCAGGCGGTACAAACCGCGTCATACATTTCTTTACGCTCGAAACCACGGCTAGCGCCGCGATCAGCTCCGCCCTTCCAGGGCCGCTTCGGACCAACCTTCTTTCCGGTCCGCCCGCCTTTAAATCCCGGCATAATGTAACTATTACC
>CAYHTI010000052.1:0-5821 GCA_964359515.1 uncultured Gammaproteobacteria bacterium
ACCATGTGCGCGCGGTTGAGCAATACCTCAAGCCGAATACATTTAACACGGTCGTGCTGAATGGCTCGGCCGTTTCGGAAACACTAGAGCTGCAGTTGAAGCGCCGCCGTGAAAAGGTTGTTGCGCATGATGTTGAAACCTTAAAAAAAATGGGCTACGAGGTCGTTTCGGCAGATTTACTAGACGGGAAAGAGTACGAACAACCATCAGCAGACGCCGTCCGACGCATGCCGGTACGGTACGATAAAGACAAGGTCGTCGCCGTAGTGCGACTATTACTGTAAGGGCGTATCGCATACGCCCATTCATAAGACATCCTCCGATCCTATGCGTCTCACCGAATCAGAATCAAAACAATTATTACGCGAAGCGGGAGTGGCCGTCCCGGACTTTGTTGTGCTTAAGAAGGAACAAGCCCTGCTAGATGGGCACGCTTTTCCGGTCATGCTGAAAGCGCAAACCCTGACCGGCGGCCGCGGCAAAGCCGGCCTGATCAAGAAAGCCTCAGATAGTGCCGAAGCACAACGACAATTGGAGGCGCTATGGAAAAAAGGGTATGGCAAACGGCCTTTTGACCAGATTTTAATTGAAAGGCAGTTGGATATCGCCCATGAATTTTATGTGGGGATCACCTTTGATACGACATTGCGTTGTCCCGTGCTTATTTTGAGCCGTTTTGGCGGCATGGAAATCGAGCTTGTCAGCAAACGACAACCTGACGGCGTTTGCAAGTCAGCAATCAACCCTCTGGTTGGGCTTGAGTCAGACCGTTTGCAGGATTGTTTTGACGCGGCAGGCATCAAAGCTGAATTAAGGGAGGCTCTCGTCGCCGTGATCGCTAGCATGTACCGCTGTTTTGTTGAGCACGATGCCGAACTGGTCGAAGTAAATCCTTTGGCGGAAGTCCTGCAGGAGGGGAAACCAATCTTTGTTGCGGCCGATGCTAAAATCATCCTCGATGACTCCGCTTTGTCACGACATGACTTTCCGTTCGAGCGCCGCACGGGGTTTCGGCCGCTCACGGACATGGAAAAACAGGCGAGGGCGATTGATGCGCAAAGCCATCGTGGTGTAGCGGGCCGAACCTTGCTGGAATTGGACGGGGATATTGCCTTTCTTTCGTCCGGCGGCGGCGCGAGTATTACCTGCTTGGACGCGTTGATTACCTATGGTGGACGACCTGCAAATTTCGCTGAGTATAGCGGAAATCCGGAGCGCGGCCGCGTGTATCAGCTCACCAAGCTCGTTTTATCAAAGCGCGCTTTGCGAGGTTTTTGGCTCGTTGGTCCGACCGCAAACTTTACCGATGTGTATGAAACATTGGGCGGGGTCATGGACGCACTAAAAGAGATCAAGCCGGCGTATCCGATCGTTATGCGGCGCGCTGGTCCTCGCGACCAGGAAGCGAAAGAGATGGTGTTAGCCGCCGCCAAGGAGATCGGACTTGACCTCACTTTTTTTGGCGAAGAGATGGCTATGACGGAAAGCGCGAAAGTTTTGGTTGATAAGGTAAACGCTCGCGATGCAGCGAACCATTCATAAACGATATGGCAATTCTTGTTGGCGTAAATACGAAGTACATCATCCAAGGACTTACCGGCAAGGAAGGCCAGCGCGCGGCTTCCTTCATGAAAGCCATGGGTGTTGAAATTATTGGTGGCGTGCGTCCAGGCAAGGGCGGGGAGGTAGTGGATGGGGTGAAAATATTTAATGGGGTGAAGGAGGCTCTGGCTCAGCTGGGCGTGGGGACAGGTCTAGACCTGTCCGTACGTCTCCAGCTGTATGATCTTGCTTCGGTGATCATCGTCCCGCCCATGGCTGTGAAGGCTGCTGTACAAGAGGCCCTGGATGCTGGCGTGAAATTTGTTATCCCGATTGCCGAGGGTGTGCCTGTGCATGATACGGCCTGGATGTTGGCTTATGCGCGCGAAAAGAGTGCCTGTTTGCTCGGTCCAAATACGGTCGGCGTTATTTCTCCAGGAAAATCTAAGGCTGGTGTAATCGGCGGCGCGGATAACCGTGCTTTTTCGCAAGGCCACGTTGGTATCATTTCAAAAAGCGGAGGTATGACGGGAGAGACAGCGCGGTTACTTACGCAAGCGGGCATCGGGCAGTCTACGTGTATTAATATCGGCGGAGATCGTCTTGCCGGCATGGACATGGTTGATTGCTTAAAACTTTTTGCGGATGACCAGGAGACGAAAGCCATCGTCATCTTTGGAGAAATCGGCGGAACCTATGAAGAACAAGCCGCGGAATTCATCAAATCATCGGGCTTTAAAAAACCAGTTATCGCCTTTATTTCCGGGGTGTTTGCCGAGCGTTTCCGTGGTATACCGCTTGGCCATGCCGGGGCCGTGATCGAGGGTACGCAAGGCACGCGTTTGAGCAAGGTGACCGCACTCCAGTCCGCTGGTGTCACGGTTGTGGATGTGCATCATGAACTCGTCGATGTAGTGAAAAGGATAATGGGCTAAAGCGTTTTACGCGCGTCGAAAATTTTTGAAATCGAAAACGCGTGTCTGAACCTCCATTGAGACACGCGTTCATAGGTTGTTCCAATCTCGCAGCAGGACATGCACCATGGATGCCTCCAGTCCCATCAGGCGGCGCCGTTCATCGTGTGAAAGCAGCCCCGTCAGCCTCTTTGCCAAACCGTGGCGGATGCGCTGCAGCCAGAAGCGCAGGCTTCCCCAGGAATCCTGTGGCATGAGGCGGATAATGGTCCTGATCGTCAGTGCGAATGCCATCGCATGGACGGGCAGCTCGTGCAAGCGCGCAAGCCACCACCGCACAAACCGTTTCATGCCAGGAAAGGTCATGGCGCGCAGCTGGTTGGCGACAAATCCGCCATTATCCAGGTTGACCGCCTGCCGCGCGTCCGACCAAAGCGTCCTAAGTCTCCGCAAAATCGCGGCGTCTTGGTTGGCCATAGGTCACCAAGGCTGCAGACGCAACAGGGTTTGCGTGACGAAGGATTCACAACGCATCAGCACGCGCTGTTCATGCCGATCAGTGCAGACGACTACGCGAGCCATCATGGCGTGCCGGCAGATGCGCAGGTGCTTGAAGAGAACCATGATCTTGTCTGGCTCGCCGCGGGGCCACCGCTCCAGCAGCGCGCGCAAGACAATGGTGAAGCCCTTGGTGTTCGGCGTGAACGCCGACACCGCGGCTAGCCACCACTGACCGAATTCGAATACGCTTTCGGATGGCATCCTCCTGATGCCCTCCGCGAGACGGGCGTGTAGCTTACGCCGCTTGTTGCGCCGTTCCCAAAGCCGCTGGAGTTCAGCAGGCTCGAACAGCTCAGAGTCCATGCAATCCTCCTTGGCTGGACTTGGATGGTTACAGCCTTTACAATAGGCTGGCTAAGCCTATCTTTTCGATTTCCCCTTGCTTTGTCAAACCTATGGGATTTTCCTCTGTTTTAAACGGTGAACACAATGTCCACGGTCATAAATTGATCGATATGCTGGAGCGTCTGACCTTTACGCAGGCAATTTTTTATACATGGACCGGACGCATGCCCGATGAGAAGCAAGAGGCCATGTTTAACTCCTGTTTGGTCGCTTGCATCGACCATGGTGAAGAAGCCTTATCAGCGAAAGCTTCGCGCGTGGCCGCGTCCGGCGGGGCGGAACTTTCTGCGGCTGTTGCCGCGGGAATGTTAGCTGCCGGCAAACATCATGGGACAGGACCACTTGAGGCGGCGGCACATTTGTTTAAGGACGCGGTTGCCGCGAAACGTGATGCGGCTACCATTGTCGCTGAAGCGCTTAAAAGCGGTAAACGGTTGCCAGGTTACGGACATCGCGTATATACAACGGATCCAAGAGCTACGCTTCTCCTCCAGAAAGCCCACTCTCTTGGTTATTACGATGGGCATGTGCGCCTTGCGGTCGAGATCGAATCGGAACTCGAAAAGCAGAAAGGGAATAATCTTTGTTTAAATGTTGATGGCGCTATAGCTGCCATTGCTTGCGCGCTTGGTATCCCTGTGAATGTTTCAGCTGGTATTTTCCTCGTTGCCCGAACCGTTGGCTTGGTGATGCATGTTTCTGAGGAAATGGCCGAGAAGCCGGCACGCCAAAGAAAAACGCCCGCTTAATTTTGATGTAACCCCTATGAACGCCCTGCAAAATGTCTTGCGGACCCTTACCGATTTTTTTGTCCAATCTTGGGGGCAGTTAGTTTGGGTGTTTTTGCTCTATATTCTCAGCAAACTGGTGTTGAGGCGGCTTGTGAGCAAATGCGTGTTTTTTACCAATGGCGGTCGCGCGACCGACACCGAAAAACAAAGACGCGCCCAAACATTGCGGGGCGTTTTGGTAACACTTGGCAATACCGTTATCTATGCCATTATCCTTTTCATGCTCTTGGATCTCTTCGGCGTCGACACAAAGCCTTTTTTAACGGGCGCCGGTGTCATCGGCTTGGCTGTTGGTTTTGGCTCACAGGCGCTTGTGCGTGATTTCATGTCTGGCATTTTAGTCCTGTATGAAGGGCAGTACAGCGTCGGCGATAAGGTGAAGATTGGTGGGTTTGAGGGCACGGTCAAAAAAATTACGATGCGTTCCACGGTGTTGGAAGGCGAGAATGGGGAGCAGATTTATATTTCCAACGGTTCCGTCAATAACGTGGTCAATCTCTCACAAAATGCTAAGTAACAAGCCTTGATATGCTGGATTATCACCTGGTTTTCCCCCTTGTAGAAAAGGATCCGCACCTGGGCGATATTTTTGATCGACTGCCCGTTTTAGACTGGGATGACCTGTTTCGCGGTATGCCGCATACGCGTTTTGGTTTGGTGCACCCAACCGCCGTGATCGGCAGCCGGGTGACGATCGGCGAGGGGACGACCGTCGGGCCATTTGCAGTCATTGAAGACGATTGCATTATCGGCGAGCGTTGCGAGATCCGCAGCCATGCGCTCATCCGCGCAAGAACCGTAATTGGCAACCAATGCGTCATTGGCCATGGCGCGGAGATTAAACACGTATACCTTTGCGCGGGCGCAAAAATCCAAGGGCACACCTTTGTTGGGGACTCGATCATCGGCCGCGGCAGCCGCATCGGCACGGGCGTTGTCATTGCCAACCGCCGGTTTGACCAGCAGCCTGTCGCTTGGCGCGGACCGGACGGCCAGATTGCCAATACGCAAGACAAAGTCGGCGCCCTGATTGGTGATTATGCGCGATTAGGTGCCAATGTCTCCACCAATCCCGGCGTTATTATTGGCGCCTATACCTGGGTTTCGTCGGGAAATATTGTGACAGGTTTCGTGGCTGATGAAAAATTTATCACGGTAGATGGCCGTATCGTGCATAATGAGCAGGCCATGGAGTTAGCCGACACGGATGAAACGGGGAATCTTTAAAAAAAGGGCCGCCTGACCGCACCGTTGGCAGCGGTTCTACCTAGGTCGGTCAGGCGGCATTCTCGTCGGTGCTTGGTTTGGCCCTCTTGCGCAGCTTGACGAGGGTCGAGCCGCGCTTGGTGTAGCCGGTGGTGACCAGGCGCCCGCGGCGTAGGGCCCGTACATAGCTCGTAATGGTCTTGAGCTCGAGGTTGAGCTCGCGCGCCAGCCGTTCTTCCGTACGCGCCCCGTGCATTTCCAGGTGCTGGAGCAGCTCTTGGACCGTGATGCTGTCGAGGTTCACTGCTCGCGGTCCCTTCTTGTTGACGGCCTCGTCTTGCTCATCCTTTGTCGACAGGTTGGACAGCAGTTCCTGTACATAAGGATGGAGATCGACATGGTCAGAACAGTACGGCTTGCCTTCACGTGTCGCTTGGATGCACCCCGCAGCCTCGCAGTGGC
>CAYHTI010000053.1:0-5785 GCA_964359515.1 uncultured Gammaproteobacteria bacterium
CACACAACCTTGCTAGGCGTTTTATTTTTGCAGCTGCTCGTGACTTTGGTAATGGCGCTCAACATTTCAGCCTTACTCACTCTTTTCAGCTTCGTCCTTTACATCATTTTTACCACGGTAACGATCGTTAATTACGATATATTTTTAAAGCGACTGACCGTGGATGCCTCGACCGGGCGCGTGCGCGGCATGTTTTGGACCTTTGTAAACCTTGGCTTTGTTTTTAGCCCGTTTTTAGCCGGTTCATTAGTTGAACAGTATGGGTATGGCGCAGCATACATCGCTTCGGCCGCGGCCCTTGTTCCGACGATGTTCATTATTTGGCTGGCCTACCGCGGGCAAGTTGATACGATCCGCTATCGCAAGCATGAAAGCGCGCGGCGTACCTTGTCGCGGATCTGGCGAAACCATAATTTGCGCGGCATTTTCATCATCGCCGTCCTCTTGTATTTGTTTTACTCCTGGATGGTGGTCTATACGCCTTTGTTTTTATTGGAAGCAGGGTATGACTGGAAGGAGATTGGTGCCATGTTTACGGTGATGCTGATCCCCTTCGTAGTCGTTGAATACCCGGCTGGCTGGCTGGCCGACCGGTTCTTTGGTGAAACGGAAATGCTGACCATTGGTTTCGTCCTCATGTTTCTTTCCGTGGTAAGTTTGCTTGTCGCGCAACAATATTGGGTTTTAATGCTTGTCTTGTTCTTTTCTCGCGTCGGCGCAAGCTTGGTGGAAATCATGCGCGAATCGTATTTTTACAAGCAGGTATCCGTCAGCGATATCGACATGATCGACATGTTCCGCAATACGGGCTCATTCGGCCATTTGCTTGGCCCACTGATAGCTTCTACCTTGCTCTGGCGCGGCTTTGATTTGTCATCGATTTTTGTTGTGCTTTCCGTAGTCGTCGTCATGGGGACGGGAATACCGCTGATGATGAAGGATACCAAGTAGGAGTGTGTCATTCCCGACAGAAGACGTGGCAGGTATCGAGAAGCCTGGTCATCGGGAATCCATGGGCGTGATATAGGGAGTTAGCGTCTGAATATCCATTCTGAGCCGAAGTTTAACGGTCCTGGATCCCCGATAGTCATGTTAACAGGTCGTCTTCGACGCCTTCCGTCGGGGATGACAGAAATGTACCCCCCTCTCTTCTTAAGAGATGGGCCGGTGGTGAGTTCCACGACAGACGCACAGATGAGGCATGACAAAACCCCAAAAATCATTTAAGGTATGATCCAATGAAACCTAAGACTTACCACATTTTTACGCTGGGCTGCCAGCAGAATAAAAGCGACTCTGAACGGGTCGCCTCTGTTTTTGCTGCTATGGATTATCAGCCGGTCGAGCGTGAGGCAGACGCTTCGATTATTGTCGTAAATGCCTGCGCCATTCGCCAGACGGCTATGGACCGCGTCTATGGCAAAATGCGCACATGGGGCCCGCGGCAGAAGCAGGGAGACTTGCGTACGATTTTAACGGGCTGTGTCCTTGAGCATGACCGCCAGAAATTGGCCGGTGTGTTTAACCATGTCGTCAATATCACCGACATCGGCAAGATTCCTGAATTGCTGGGTGAGGGGACGGCCTTGGATTTAGCGGATTATTTTTCCGTGCCGCCGTCACACAACAGCGAATTTAAGGCCTATGTGCCGATCATGACCGGCTGCGATAAATTTTGCACCTACTGCGCCGTGCCTTATACGCGCGGACGTGAAATATCACGCCCAGCCAATGATATTTTAAATGAAGTCCAGCACCTTATCGCGCGCGGGTACAAGGAAATTACTTTGCTGGGACAGAACGTGAATAGCTACGCTGGTTTATTTGATAAGCCGACAGAAAAGCGTGGCCTGATGGTCCTCAATCGAAAAAAAGCAGCAGCCAATGAAGCGCAGCTGCAATTCGTTAATTTCCCTCAGCTGTTGGAAATGGTCGCGAATATCCCTGGCGATTTTTGGGTGCGTTTCATCACATCACATCACTATGATATGTCAGATGAGTTGATCGAAACCATCGCCAAGCACGATAAACTTGCCAACTACATCAACTTGCCAGTGCAATCGGGTGACAATGACATTATTAAAAAGATGAACCGCCATTACACGGTAGAACATTATTTGGGTCGTATCGCAAAAATCCGCGAGTTATTGAATCCAGTTTCTATTACGACTGATATCATCATTGGTTTTTGCGGCGAAACCGAAGAGCAGTTTCAAAACACGGCCAAAATCATGGCCGAAGTCGAATATGATATGGGATATTTGAATAAGTACTCGCCGCGGCCGGGTACGGTTTCAGCTCGCAAGTACCCAGACGACGTGTCTTGGGAAGAAAAACAGCGACGCGAAAAGGTGCTTAATGAGATTTTAAAAGAAACAGGCTTGAAACAGAATAAGAAATTTGTCGGTCAGAACGTGCGCGTTTTAGTAGATGAGGTGGAACAACTCCCTGACGGAATGTTCATCAATACGGGCAAAACGGATTTGTTTAAAAATACGAGGTTCACTGCGGCGCGCTCTTACATGGGGCAATTCGTCCAGGTGAATGTGACAACGGTGGAGTCTTTCGGCATGGAAGGCGTCTTGGTTTAGGCTTGCCAAATTTGGGTGGGGTGCTATTTTAAGACATTCGCCTGGCGGTCCATGCGATAACTGCGGAGAGGAAAAGAGAGCCTCTGTGAAACTCAATTCGGAGCCGATGACCTTGGCTGACGTGGAAGTCCTCCGCCTGATCCTGAGGGGAGAGGACAATATCGGCTATTCGAGAGCCGGTGTCTCACGCGATCCGCCCATCAGCGTTGAGCAGGTTTTGCCTGCTCCGCAGCTGACCGGCAGGGTGATTGCCGTGGTGAGTGTTGTCCTCGACCATGAGCATTCCGTCAACACCTGGATCCTGGAGCGGGTCGCCAGGTTCATCGGGCGGTGGGAGTGCTTCCGGCACAGCTAAGGCCGGTGTTCTTGGGGGGATTGGGCTGCGTAGGCGTAAGCTTGCGCGCCCTCTTTATTTTTGGTACTGTTTTTCGACGTTTCGCGAGGGGCGGACGTCATACGGGGAGGTTGGCTGATGACCGAATTGTCAGATCGTCGCTCGGAGGCGTCCCGTCCTGTCCATGCCAGGTTCGCTGGCAGGGGGGAAACCGTCGTCCGCGGCGGGTGTTCGTATGAGATCATCTGGGATTGCGACCATCCGTGGTTCGAAGTGAGGGCTACGGGGATGTCATACAACCGGTTCGCCGAGCTCGTGAACTTCGCCGGCAACGCTGTCCTGCACTTCCACGAAGACGGCAAGTTCGGCACGGTCCCGTTCATGCGCTTGTCTCTCATCGAGAGCAAGCACGAGACGGAACGCGGCCTGCACTTCGACGTCGTCATCTGTGTCACGAGGCGGAGCACGCGCTTCCTCGGCGACAAGCAGAACGTGGTCACCGCGTCCAAGTCCCAGATCGACGAGCTTGCACGCATCCTCGACATCGGCGACTTCATCAAGGCCAAGCTGGCTGAGGAGGCGCAGATGGCCAAGCAGCGGACGGGGACGAGCTAGTCCTGCAAGTTCGGCCGAGAACGGGCCCGAGCGGTGCGTGCATGCGCCGCTCGTGCTCCATTTTTTTATATGAAAACGGCCCATTGACTTTATTGGCCGAAAAGACTATTTTGGATTGTCCGCTGTGCGGACCGTTGGGCTGCCGTGCAGTCCGTTCATGCATCCGACTGTGTCGGAGTGGAGGTCTCGTGATTCTCAAGTTTAACGGTGTGACGGCGGTGCAGCTGGCGGCACTTGCGAAGCTGGCGGATGGGGGAATTGTCTTCTCCGAGAAGGGCGATAGGGATGATTCCAACAAGCATCCTCAGCTGCGTCGTGAGAAGGTCCACAAGACTGTCAGGGTGATGAATATCACCAAGGTCATTTCTCGTCCGGCGGTTGACGACAAGCAGACCACGTTCGATGTGACCCTGGCCGTCGAGGAGGAGGTGGTTGTCTCGCCTTCCAACCATGATGTGATGAAGATCCGAGTCCCCAGGATCGCACTCAGCAAGATCTTCGAGATCATCGACAGGTTCAATGTGCGCAGCGATGTGTCCTTCAAGGAGGGGCGCCGGGGTGAAGATGTCGCCTGCGAGTGGCGCCTCCCCGAGTAGCTCGCGTTCCTGCTGCCGCAAGGCGGTGGGTCAGGCTCCGAGACCATAGGGTCCGGAGCTTTTATTTTTGGCGGAGTCATGGTACAGTTTGACGTTAGTTTATGACTCAATCATCACTTCCAAAAATCATCGCCGTGGTCGGCACGACCGCTTCCGGCAAATCCGCCCTGGCTATACAATTTGCCAAGGATTTTAACGGCGAGATTATTTCCGTAGATTCGCGTCAGATTTATAAGGACTTGGACATCGGCACGAACAAAGAGCCCTCCTTCGCTGAAGCTACGGAGGGCAAGCCAGGTGAAATGGTCCATCACGAGGCATCTAAGGGCGTTCTTCGCGTGCCGTTGCCGGGCGATTGCCCGGTGAGCATCGACCAGGTCTTATCCGATGTTTATACGGTTGATGGTGTGCCGCACTACATGATCAATGTCGTGCGTCCGGACCAACTATTAACCTTGGCACACTTTAAAGCTTTGGCCGAAGCCGTGATTGCCGACATTTTACGCCGCGGTAAGGTGCCGATCCTTGTGGGCGGAACCGCTTTGTACACGACGGCCATCCTACGTAATTGGCAGATCCCCGATATGCAGCCTGACGAGGCCTTGCGCACGCGCTTACAGGCTATGACCACCGAGGAGTTAGTAAAACGGCTGGGTGAGCTTGATCCTGAGCGTGTGCAAACCATCGATATCCGCAACCGCCGCCGCTTGTTCCGCGCGATCGAAATCGCTGAGTTCGGCGGGCAAGGGAAGTCGCAAGTCGTTGGCGAAGTGAAGTATAATGCCTTACTTGTCGCGCCGCTGGTGAAGCTGGATGTGCTTTATAAACGAATTAATGAGCGTGTCGATGCCATGGTTGCCGCCGGTCTCGTCGACGAAGTTAAACGCGTTGGTGAAAAATACGGTTATGACTGCGTGGCCATGACCGGCATTGCCTACCAGCAGATCGGCCAGCATTTACAGGGAGAAATGCTCTTGTCCGGCGCGATCGAGCTTTCGAAAAAGGTCACGCGCGCCTACGCCAAACGCCAGCTGACCTGGTGGAAGAAGTACGGGCCGGTGAAGTGGATACAAAGTGAAGGCGAGGCGCTAAAGGCCGTTGAGCAATTTTTAAAGTAAACGAAAACCCTAACACTTGTCCTAAATCTTGACGCCCCGGTAATTTTCCTCCACCCTAAAATCATGGAGGGGAATTCACATGCAGGACCCGAGGCAGAACCCGAACTGTTCGGGGATCAAGCTGATCGAGCGCTGTCGCTATGAGTGGCGCGGTGCGACTGGCTATCTTGAAAGGTACGTCTACACTGAAGGAGGAAAGCACTACCTGGTGAACCGCTGTGACATCACGCATGAGCCAGGCAGCACGAATGCGCGGCAGGCTGGCTGGGATCCTCCGCAAGAGATCGACGGCCATCGCTATGCGCGGGCGATGAGTGAGCCGATGAGCGGGCCGCCGCCAGACGCAGCGGCTTGAACGGTTACATCGCAGCGCAAAAGCACCACGGATCAACGAGGGGATCCGTGGTGCTCGTTTTTTTACATGTCATTCCTGCGAAAGCAGGAATCCCATTTTTAAAGCGTTCACGGTCTTAGCAGGGGATTCCCGCTTGTCTCCGCAACTTATTAGTGTGCGGAGATCCCTTCGGGACG
>CAYHTI010000054.1:0-5726 GCA_964359515.1 uncultured Gammaproteobacteria bacterium
GGCATAGAAATAGCAATTCCAGTCAGGCATGCGGTATTCAAGATTTTGTTCAGTCACCGAGGCCTGAATTTTTTCACATGCCTGACCTACGAGCTGGTTTGTTGGGACATCTCTCACTGTGCCATAGGTATCGTAAGTTGGGATGAGAGAAATATCCTGCATTAAACTTTCCTGCACAAACTTGATTTCTTGCTCCGAATCAATAAGAACGGCAGGAATAATGGACCTTATTCCCATCTCAAGCTTCGATTTTCGATAATTTGATATGCTCCTTAAACAAAGCGGCAAAAAAACAAACAACCCAGCCATCACAATTACAACCACTGCGTAATCTCGTTTAGTGAGCTTGGTCGACATAAATTTATTCTTTTTCCGCCAATCGATAGAGGCTTAGCACGGCGCTTATTCCAGTACTCCCCACAGCAATGGATCCAAAACCAAACATGATCAGATAGACCACAGCCTCCCATTCATAAGACAGGATATCCCAACCAGCCATGGAGTCGGCCTGACTGATAAAAAAGGCCGTCGCACTTAAGAAGATGGTCCAAATGGCGATCAATGTTGTGATTCTGTGGACTTTTTGTAAAAACATACAATGATATTATAAGTGCACTGATGGTACTACTTTCTTGAGATAAATTCAAAAGCCCCTCAATCGAGGGGCTTTTGTCTTCTTCTACTTATTTACCTCTAATTTCTTATCAACACACTCCTTGACCCAGATATCTCTGTCTACTACATAACCCTGCTCGTCTACTATCCCTGCAGCCCTCCCCAGATTCTGTGCCTGCTCCTTTGTTATATCAGGCATGCTGCTTACTAAAGCATCTAGCGTACGTCCTTTGTCATCCAATTCTTTAAAGCATTCATCTCTGTAGATTTTTATCAAAGCTACATTCTGTTGATCCTCCCTCTCAACTTCACCCACATCCGAACTTTCACAAGACCACCCCGCAAGAGTAATAGCGAAAGCAAAAATCAGTAGTCGCTTCATACTTTCTCTATATTTAGCGTGATCTCAACATTTAGTGGTACAAATCCAACCTTTTTGTACTGATCAGTGCTTTTTTGCTTCATCAACACCTCATATGTGTACTGACCACTTTGTCTAAGAGGAATACCATCAAAACTGATAATATGTCGATGACGATACTTTTCTGCTTGTAACTCCATTTCGGCCTCCACTTCCTTCAACACATCCCCGTCGGGGGCTCGAAAAATAACCTTTGAAAAAAGCGACTGTTTTCCATTAGCCGTGTCTCGATACCACATCGAAACAAATTTAACTGGCCTGGGGACAAAAAACGTACTAGGTAAATGATCGGTCTTGGCTTCCACCTGTAACTGTTCGATGACCTCAACGATAGAAATAGCCTTGGTTTCTTGATCTATCGTCGCACCAGAACACAATACCGCCCACAAAAGCTCAATTTTATTGCTCATACGTTTACTAATTTCATCGAACCTCTTTGATTAGAATCGCCCCCCATGCACATAAGAGAAGAAAAAAAGAGCCTATCTACAAAATCACCATTGTTAGCAAAATTTATTTTTGAATGAGTTGTTTCTGAATTGTAATATTTTCGATAACTAATAACCTCTTTTAATGAGGCAATCTGCGGTGGAATTAAATAACTTTTTAACGCCACAGCAATCTGCAAAAGAAATCTAATGCTAGGCAACGAGCGTCCATTTTCTAGCCTTGAAATACTTGCCTGTTTAGTTCCAATTCTTTTTGCTAAAGCCTCTTGCGATAATCCTGCATGTACCCGCGCTTGATGCACCATCAATGCAATATCAAAAGCCATCTGGCCCTCATCGGTTAGGGTTGAATGGGAAATCGCGAATTGATTTTTTGATTTTTTGATCTGTTCCATATGGTGTAATTGATTGATAACGCTGATATGCAGTTTCTATTGAATGATTGTAGTCGCCCCCTTCTCTGTTCTTACAATGAAGATTTAGATAAAGAATTGTTTGACCGTCAATTGAGCCGAAAAATCTTACCCGCATTCGTCCCTCGCGAATCACGATTTCATGCAGATTTATTTTCTTTGCCAACGGATGATGAAGTATGGGCTTAAGCTCCTCAGCGTCATATAAGTCTTCATACAACCCCAACTCTATGCCTTCTAGGTTGGTACAAATTCGCGCTAACAATCGTGCATCTGTGTAGAACGACTCGATATCATCAGCAACCTTGATCCTTTGAGAAGCTGTTGCGTGCCAATAAACTTGCATACCTCATAAAATTCTATGTGTTTAACTACCATAACAATATTGTTATATCATGCCACGTTTTTTTTTGCAAATTGAAAAAGCCTTCAAAAATGAGGGCTTTTTCAATTTGTTTAGTTCAAGGTCTTCTGTCCCTTTTCCCATTCGATCGGGCAAAGCTTGCCGGACTGGAGGGCTTCCAGGGTGCGCAGGGTTTCTTTGACCGAACGGCCGACATTGTTGTCGGAGACGACCATGTAACGGATATGGCCTTCTGGGTCGATAATGAAGGTACCGCGCAAAGAAATGCCTTCATCTTCCAAGTACACGCCGTAGCTATCGGAAACTTCCTTGGTGATGTCGCTCAGGAGAGGGATATTGAGCCCTTTTGGCCAATCGCGTTCCACCCAGGCTTTGTGGGAGTGCTTGCTGTCCACACTGAGCCCCACTACTTCGGCTCCAAGCTTCTGAAAGCTTTCCAAGTGATCACTAAAACCCTTGATTTCCGTGGGGCAGACAAAGGTAAAGTCCAAAGGATAAAAGAACATCACCAGCCATTTGCCACGATAATCCGTGAGCTTATGCTTGTGAAATTCACCATTGTGAAAGCCGTCCATCTCCCATTCAGGAGCCATGCGTCCGACAAGGCGCGTAGCGCCGCCGACGCAAGAGTTGTCCACTTCGCAACATCCTTCCATATCTTTAAATTAATAGGTTAACTTCTAGTTTAACATCCGGTTTAAAACCGGTTTGGAACCGGATGTTAAACCGGTATTCAACCACGTAGCTCCATCCCCTCCCCGCAACAATCAAGCGCGGCTACCGGACGGGCTTCGCGTAGGATTGTTACATCAAGACCGCAAATTGAGCAATTGTAGAGTTCGCCGGGATAATAGATATGCTCTTTTGCGCCATCGACAACAGGAGCCGGGGTAAGATCCAAGCCCTCGTCATTTTCCTGAATACCGATAAGCTCCATATCCTGGTCGCAGCAGCGCAAGGGTTCGATCGGCACGGCAGCAAACGTAACGCGCACTATCAGGCCGCACGTAGTACATTTATGGATTTCATTTTCTTCATACAAACGTATGATCATAACCCCAAAATGTCGTCCGCTTCACTCTCGGTCATGCCTCCATTGGGCGAGGCTTTCTCTTTCTGCTGCTTGGCCAACTCCCTTTGCACATTTTCTTCAACGCGTTCGGGCATTTGCTGGTGCAAAATAACCCGATTTACGATGACATTATTGGCCTTGCGGCAATTGCCCGTACATGGACAAGCAATAACCTGAACGTCTTTGCTGACGAGCTTGGTCTTTAAGACTTGAAGTAAATTTTTCGCCTTACGTTTGCTGCAAGTGAAGCCATGGCAAACTTTGACCACGTCTTTTCCTTGGTCATACCACGGTTCGGTAATTGGTTTAAAGCCTGGTGGGGCTGGAATGCGGTTGCTGTCGTCTGGCATAAGGGCAATTTACGTGGAACTCATCCCGCCTTCGGCACCCTTCCCTTACCAAGGGAAGGGACTGACGAATGATTGTATTCTACTTCCCCTCCCTTCCTAAGGGGGGGCCACAAGGCCGGGGTGAGTTCTCTTGTTATGACAGGTTATCCGAAATATTTTTCTTTATAGAAGTCCATCAACTGTTCGACTTCTTGCAAGACAAGCGGGTTACCCACGCCAACCTTGGTCTTTTCCTGAACCTTTTCCAAAGTAGTGGCGCCTTCGAGCACAGCCTCTTCAATATCATGGTCAGTCACGCCGGTCACCTTGTCGATGATGCGGGCGCGTTCCTTGCTGATACGGCTTTCCTGGCCGGAACGACGGAAATAGTCGTTAAGGGCCGAGCGAATCGCCTTATCGCCCAAGACGGAGCAATGGACTTTGCGCGCGGGGAGACCTCCCAAGCGGGCCATGATGTCCTGGGGCTTGAGCTTTAACGCCTCGTCAATTTTCATGCCGCCGTTTTCGCTGACCATGACGGAAAGCATGGACGTGGAGCCAATGGCTGATGCGCAGCCAAAGGTCTGCCACTTGCAATCGATAATTTTATCGTTTTCTTTGTCGACTTTGACCCACATCTTCATGTAATCGCCGCAAGCGGGACTGCCGACCATACCCACGCCATCATAGGCCAACGGGGCGTCGGATTTCTTATGTAAGTTGCGCGGATTGTAGAAGTGGTCCTTTACCTCATCGGTATAATACCATTTCTGTTCCTTCTCCGCGGGTTTGTTGATGATATTTAGTGACATAGTATTGCTGTCATTCCAGAAGCGACGTGAGGAGCCATCTGGAATCCCCTGCTCGTAGCCAGTTACCGGCTTTAGGAGGAGATTTCTACTTCCGCAGGGATGACAAGTGATTAAGCAGTCTCTCTAATCAAATTAACCTTTTTTAAGAATTCATCCATGTCGATGTTGGCGGGAGAAATGTCGCGTAAATTTTCGATGATACCGGGAAGGATCTTTAAGACGTGGTCGATATCGGCTTCGGTCGTTGAGCGGCCCAGGGTAAAGCGCAGGGAGCCATGCGCGGCTTCATAGGGCATGCCCGTAGCCAAAATGACATGTGAGGGGTCTAATGTACCCGAAGTGCAAGCTGAACCAGTGGAAGCGGCAATGCCCTCTTCGTCGAGATAAAACAGCATGGCCTCGCCTTCGACGTCTAGCAAGGTGATATTCACATTGTTAGGCAGTCGGTCGATGGGATGCCCATTTAAAATGGATTTTGGGATGCTCTGCAGCATGCCGGCAATAAGCTTGTCACGCAAAGGCAAGAGGCGTTTGATTTCTTCTTCCTTTTCCTGGTGCGCCAAAGCCAAAGCCGTGGCAAAACCAACGATTAAAGCCATGCTTTCCGTGCCGGAGCGCAAATTCTTTTCCTGACCACCGCCATGCACGATGGGCTTAATCTTGGTTCCGGCCTTAATGAATAAAGCGCCAATACCCTTGGGACCGTAAATCTTTGATCCATTGATCGTTAATAGGTCGAGACCAAGTTCTTTAACATCCAAACTGAGGTAACCAGCCGCTTGGCAGGCATCCGTATGGACATAGGTTTTGGGGTTCTTGGCTTTGACCACGGAAACGATTTCCTTCATCGGATTAATCGTACCGATTTCATTATTCGCATACATGATGCTGACCAAAATCGTATCCGGACGGATCGCGGCAGCGAGTGCATCCATTTTGACCTTGCCAAAACCGTCAACCGGCAAGTACGTAATTTCAAAACCTTCTTTGGCCAATTCTTTACACGCATGCAAAACGGCGTGGTGTTCAACCAAGGTGGTGACAATGTGCTTACCTTCAGCCATACGCGCCTTGGCCACGCCCATGATGGCGAGGTTATCGCTTTCTGTGCCTGAACCGGTGAAAATAATTTCTTCCGGCTTAGCCTTCATAACCTTGGCCACGGCAGCGCGTGATTGGTCCAGCGCATTTTTGGCGTCGCGGCCTTCGCGGTATAACGAAGAAGGGTTGCCGAACACTTCGCCAAAATAT
>CAYHTI010000055.1:0-549 GCA_964359515.1 uncultured Gammaproteobacteria bacterium
AAAGATTTTGTATGAAAAGATACTAGCCCATGCGGGTAAGCCCAAGACACAGCGCCTGCTGATACCGTTAGTTGTTGAGTGTTCGCCGTCGCAATTTGCTTTGGCGATGGAGCAAAAGGAGGTGTTAGCAGGACTTGGAATCGATGTCGAAGAATTTGGCGAACGCACGCTCCGGCTTTCTGGCGTGCCCCAAGACCTCGATGTCCGCGACACAAAAAACTTTTTGTTCGGCATCCTACAAGATATGCAGGATGAAGCTTTTGGTAAATTACCCAATCTTGAAGATCGCCAACAAAGACTGGCCAAGTACGCTGCTTGTCGGGGTGCGGTGAAGTTCAATGATCCTTTGACCAGGCCCGAACAGATGCAGCTACTTGCGGATATGCAGTCATTTCATGTAACAGCCTGCTGCCACGGCCGCCCGGTCATGAAAAAGCTCACGATTGAGCAGCTAAGGAAGGAGTTCCACCGGCCTTGATTTGTCATCCCCGACGATGAAGTGCTTCGCAATTAGAAGCATGGTTATCGGGGATCCAGGCTCGATAACTT
>CAYHTI010000055.1:559-1800 GCA_964359515.1 uncultured Gammaproteobacteria bacterium
ATTTTAGCGGTGGCGGGACGTCGTTTAGGGAATGACAACTTGATTGACCGTACAATGCAAAAATGTTAGGTTTTCTGTGTTATCTTATTGCTTTTTTTTGAGTACAACTGAGATTCCTGTCCGTCCGGCAGGCGGGCCTCCGCTACGGCCTGCCCGCCGAAGTCTAACGAAGGCGGGTCGGGATGACAAAGGGAATTTTATGTCTGAAAAAGGGAAGTTTTACATCACCACGACCTTGCCGTACGTCAATGCCGAGCCGCACCTCGGTTTTGCTTTAGAAATCATCCAGGCTGATGTTGTGGCCCGCCATTACCAGGCGAAAGGAGTGGAAGTCGTTTTTAATACGGGTACCGACGAGCATGGCGTCAAAATTTATCGTAAGGCCGAGGAACAAAAAAAAGACCCGCAGGCCTATGTCGACGAATACGCCGCTAAGTTCCATATTCTTAAAGAAGCTTTCAACCTCAGCTATACCGATTTCATCCGCACAACGGATGCCAAGCACAAAGCTGCGGCCCAGGAATTTTGGATGCGTTGTTTCAACAATGGCGACATTTACAAGAAGCAATATCAAGTGAAGTATTGCGTCGGTTGTGAATTGGAAAAGACGGATTCGGAGTTAGTCGATGGAAAATGTCCGATTCACCCCAAGTATGAAATCGAATTGATCAACGAGGAAAATTACTTTTTTCGTTTTTCAAAATACCAGCAGCCCCTACTCGACCTCTATGAAAAGCGCCCTGATTTCGTCCATCCTTCCTATCGACTGACCGAAATCCGCAACTTTGTGGCTGCCGGGCTTCAGGATTTCAGCATCTCGCGCTTGAAAAGCAAGATGCCCTGGGGTGTACAAGTTCCCAATGACACGGAACATGTCATGTATGTCTGGTTTGACGCGCTGGTGAACTATATTTCCACGCTTGGCTGGCCGTCAGACGAAAAACGGTATAAGGCTTTTTGGCCAGGTATCCAAGTCGCTGGCAAAGACAACCTCCGGCAGCAAAGCGCCATGTGGCAGGCCATGCTGCTTTCCGCGCAACTTGAACCATCCAAGAATATTTACATCCACGGCTTCATTACGGTTGACGGACAGAAGATGAGCAAGTCCACGGGCAATGTGATTGACCCGATCGCTCTGGCGCAAAAATACGGCCAGGATGCCGTGCGTTTTTTCCTTTTGCGCGAATTTCCTTTTGATGCTGATGGCGATTTTTCCTACAGCCGCATGGACCAGCGCTATA
>CAYHTI010000055.1:1810-5602 GCA_964359515.1 uncultured Gammaproteobacteria bacterium
TGACCTTGGTAACTTAGCCAGTCGCGTTTCCAACATGGTCGCGCAGTATTGCGAAGGCACGGTGGAAGCTGTCGATAGTAAACATCTCGATTTAGTCCCTAAAGTCCACAAGGACACGGAACAGTTTAAGTTTGAATTGGCTTTGCAGAAGATTTGGAGCATTGTTGTTGACGCTAACCAGACGATTGACCGCGAAAAACCATGGGTATTGGCAAAAAGTGATATAATGAAAACCCGTGGAGTATTGACCGCCCTTATCGCCGATATCCGCTTGGTTGCTGAGCTTTTACGGCCATATATGCCGCAAACGGCCGAAAAACTAGCAGCACATTTTGGTTCCGCCAAGATAGATAAGATGCCGCCGCTTTTCCCTCGCTTGCCAGTTTAATTTTCTTTAAGGAGGATGCCTATGCCAATCTCGATTATGGATGCGGTCTTAATCCTCATCCTTTTCGCCTTTGCTTTTACCGGCTTTTGGTTCGGCTTCATTCACATGCTTGGCTCCTTTGCCAGCATTGTGCTCGCGGCCATCATTAGTGGCCGCTATTTTGACTTCGTGGCGCAAAAGCTGTCCTTCCTCTTTGGCGGGTACGACAATTTGGGGCGCATCGTGACTTTTATCATCCTGTTTTTAGTGGTCACGCGTTTGGTGGGTTTTGTTTTTTGGCTCATCAACAAGTTCTTCAACCTGCTGGCCATGCTGCCGTTCTTAAAAACGATCAATCGCCTCGGTGGAGCCCTGTTCGGCTTCGTAGAGGGCCTCGTCCTCACCAGCCTCTCTTTGTATTTGATCGTGCGCTACCCGTTAAATGACACACTGACTCAAGCGATCGCCAATTCCTCAGTTGTTGATTATTTGCTCAATGTGGCAAACCAAGTCGCTCCTTTATTGCCGGATGTTGTACAGAAAGCTAAGGCTGTGGTGGGGATGTAATCATTGGCCCCGCTCTTTTTGTCATCCCGACCGTAGCCTTCTGAGGCGCAGCGGAGGTATCCCTTTCGAAAGCGTTAAACGTATTTAAAAGCGATCCCTCCGCTACGGAGTACCTCCGGTCGGGATGACAAACGTAACGACGACACGATTTATGAACCTCATCGATACCCATTGCCATGTTGGTTTTAAGGCCTACGCAGAAGACGCTGCGGAGGTTATTGATCGTGCAAAAAAAGCGAATATCACCATGATCACCGTGGGTACGCAGGTGGACACCAGCCGGGCCGCGGCTGCTTTAGCAAACGCATATGATAGCGTTTACGCGACAATCGGTTTGCATCCGACGCATGCTGTTTCCCATGGGTTTAATGACACCCAAGAACTCGATTTTAAGCCGCGTCAGGAAGTATTTGATCCATTGGTTTACGAAGAAATTTTGAAAAGCTGCAATAAAATAGTCGGCATCGGCGAATGCGGTTTGGACTATTATCGTTTGCCGCTCGGCGAAGAAAAAAAGATGAGGAATAAGCAATGGGTGGCGGCATTGGCTCAATTTGAATTCGCGGCAAAGCATCGCCTGCCGGTCGTCGTACATTGCCGAGACGCGCATGAAGACATGATTTCTGTGATCAAGGAGGCGAATGCTTCATTTTCGAATGTGCGCCGCGGCGTCATCCATTGTTTTACGGGAAATTACGCGGAAGCAAAAGCTTATATCCAGGAAGGATGGATGATTTCATTTTCGGGCATTGCCGTTTTTGCTGACGAGGTTGGCGATTTGGCGGCGAAGCTGCCTTTGGAATCATTGCTTATTGAGACGGATTCTCCGTACTTAACCCCGCCCCCATATCGCGGCAAACGAAATGAGCCGTCCTATGTTCGTTATGTTGCCGAGGATCTGGCTCGTCGGCGCAACATGTCCCTTGAAGAATTTGCCTCGGCCGTGACGGCCAATGCTTGTAAGATGTTCTCGATAAACGTCTAAATCCTATGGCAGAGATGAAAGAGCCCGTGGTCTTGGTCGACAAGGATGACAATGAACTTGGCGTGCAAGAGCGCGACCAGGCTGAGCAGCAGCAAAGCAATGTCATCCGGATGGTCTATTTATTGTTCTACGACAAAAATGGCCGTGTTTTACTACAGCGCCGCCGTCCTGATTTGGCTCGCTACCCAAATTACTGGACGGTTTCGGCCACGGGCGCGGTCCGGCATGGCGAGGGCTATGTGCAGGCTGGCTTGCGTAAAGCTAAAGACGAGTTAGGTGTGGAGCCGGAGCTTTCGTTGGCGAGAAAAACAATCATGCCGATCCCTGGCCGTGCTTCGTTAATGGTCGCCCTGTTTACAGCGCCAATCGAAGATGCCGCCTCGATTGATCCAGATTCCAGCCGTGTGCAAGAAGTGCGTTGGCTTACGCTTGAAGAAGCTCGCCAGGGCTATTTATTGACACCGACAGCTGAACAAGTGCTTGCCTGGATCGCGAAAACTTGGCAGAAATAAATCATGAGCTATGCCAGATAAGCATTTTGTCACCGTTAAAGTAGCTGTTGTAAAAGGTAAGACACTTTTACTGCAAAGAGAGGAGCATGAAGAGGGCTTGGTGTATAGCATGCCTGGAGGCAGACTTGATGCTGGTGAGGATATCATTTCAGGTTTGCGTCGCGAGGTGCGCGAGGAAATCGGAGTTGAACTATCCTGGATTAGTGAATTACCAGTAAAGGTATATTCATCCATCGCTGCAAGAAAACATGGAGTTGTCGCACTGATTTATCAAGCCGAACTCGCTTCAGAAGATTTCAACTATAACACGACGGATGCACCAGAGGTCGTCGGGACCGCGTACGTCGATAAAGAAACCGTGGCTGCAAGCACCCTGTATATCCACAAGCCATTTATCCTAGAATATTTTGATGAATTTCTGAGCGAATGATATGGAAATATATCTTTTGTTGGGATTAATCCTTATTTTGTTGATTGTCTTGGCGGCTGGTTTGTTTTTCGTTTACAAAAAATTAAACGATGCCGCGTCTCCGATAGACGATGCTGCGCAAAAGATGATGCTTGAAATCGTCGAGAATTTGCGCAAGGAAGTGGCCAGCAGCGGCACGCAAAACCGCCAGGAAATGCAGGCTCGCTTGGACCAAATGACTTCTTTGCTGCAGAAGTCCCATTTACATCAGACGGAAACAATTTCCACACATTTTCGTGAAACAGGGAAGATTATCGAAGATATCACCCGCAAATTGACCCAGGTGGAGGGCACGAATAAGCAGATTTTAAATTTTTCGGAAAAATTGCAAAGCTTGGAAAATATTTTAAAGAATCCCAAGCAGCGCGGAATTTTAGGAGAGTATTTTCTCGAAACCTTGTTGGCGCATGTCCTTCAGCCTGGACAGTATAAAATGCAGTACAAGTTTACCAACGGAGAAATCGTGGATGCGGCTATTTTCATGCAGGACAAAATCGTGCCTGTCGATGCCAAGTTCAGCCTTGAAAAGTACAATAAGATCATGGAATCGACTGATGAAGTAGTGCGGGATCGTCTGGAAAAAGAATTTAAGATGGATGTGAAAAGCCGCATCGATGAAACGGCAAAGTACATCCGCCCGTCGGAAAACACCACGGACTTTGCCTTCATGTTTATCCCTGCGGAGGGCATTTATTATAACTTGCTGGTCTTTAAAGTCGGCAACACGGACGTGCGCAGCCAGGACTTAATCGAATACGCTTTTGGTAAGCGTGTCATCATTGTTTCCCCAACATCCTTCTTCGCTTATCTGCAAACGGTCCTGCAGGGCTTAAAGGCGCTGAAAATGGAACAATCCGTCAAAGAGGTGATTAAGCGCGTGGGAGAACTGGGT
>CAYHTI010000056.1:0-5598 GCA_964359515.1 uncultured Gammaproteobacteria bacterium
GCAGCTCGCGCGGGCCAACTATGGGCCCGCACTGCGGCTCGGCGAATCTCGCTTTTTTCTTGGCTATCGCCTGCTAACTCTACGGCAATCGCATTCGAAAAATCCTCCGGTTTTTCCACGACCGTCATGATCGAGGCAAACATCTCGGTCCCTGCGCCAGGCGTAGTAACGATCGGCTTACCGGCCGCCAAATAATCGTACATCTTCATCGGATTTGTCGTGGAAATAAAGGCGTCCAGGCGGTGCGGGATAATAGCCAAGTCCATCGCCGCCAGATAGGCTGGTACGGACTCATAGGCGCGACGACCAAGAAAACGCACGTTCGGGCACAATTCCATCAAATGATCAGCTTGCTTCTGCACCCCCTTCCAAACTGGCCCGATAAACACGAATGTTTTATCCGCATGCAGTTTACATACGGTTTGCAGCAATGCAAAATCAATGCGTTCCTGTACCGTGCCAACATAACCGATAATCGGATGACGCAAGCCTTTCATGTCGCCTGGCACGTCCTGCTGTCGCGAAAACGCATCCAAATCTACGCCATTTGGAACCCAGCGCGCGTCCGAAGAAGCAAAGTTTTTTATCAAGCCTTCCGAAACAGTGAATACCTGTTTCGCGCTTCGCCCGATACGCTTGTAATTTTGACGGAGAAGATCTGCTTCCTTACGATAACTTGCATGCAAAGACCAATCGTCCACAGCATCAAAAACGCGATTGGCCGCAGGAATATCAAAAGCCTGCGGCAGGAAAGCATTATAAGACCAAAGCAAGGTATTGTCATCGTCAAAACCATGGCTGTGCAATAAACTCGTCAACAATTCCATATCTTTTTTGCAGGAGCGATACAACCCCAGGCCAGAAAACACCTGCACGGGAGTCTTGACTCCGAACACTTCCGCAGCATTCCAATGCATGTGTCGAGCTGAAAGGCGTTTCTTCATCGGCAAGGAACCGGCACAATCACGGAGATATCTGGCCGTCCTCCGCAAACCAAAAAAACGAGAAACAGGGCGCATCGCTAGAAAATCAACGAGAACCACCTGCTCGAATGTGCCAGACCTTATCAATTCACGAACAATAAAAAAATTTCGGTTGACGATACCGCGCCGCCAATCAAACACATTGGACATGTTAAAGACTACCAGGTTCATAACAAAGTCTGACGAAAACGATTTAGCATCTCCTCCCAGTTCCACTTTGTTTCGATCCGTCGCTTCCCTTCCTCACCCAGGTGCTTCGCGAAAGTCGGTTCTTTCAGGAGCTTGGCAACTGCTGCGGCGATCTCGGTCGCAGAGGATCCATCAACACACAAACCCGTGACACCATCCTCGACAGCTTCGGTCACCCCGCCGCTATTGCCAGCAACCACGGGTTTAGCGAATGCCGCTGCTTCCAGATAAACCATGCCAAAACCCTCAATATCACCAGCTAGCGGGCGACTGGGCATGGCAAAAACCTCGCAGAGCGAAAACCAAGCATTACGTTGCTCTTCACTTACCGCGCCCGTAAAAACAATAGCGCATCCCTGCTCTTTAGCAAGGGTGGACAGGCGCCCCTGATCCGGACCGTCCCCAACAATGACATAAACCGCGTTGGGAACCTTTTGACGGATTGCAGGCAGCGCTTCAATCAACTTATCCTGGCCCTTGCGCTCCACAAGTCGTCCAATGGTTAAAATAACGCGCTTATCATTCAATGCGTATCGAGAACGCAGCTCAGAGACCGTTGAGCTGCTAGCAGCAACAACTTCGGGGACAGGATAAACAACCACAACCCTTATCTCTTTGCCAGCACAACTCTGGGCTAACTTGGCCGTGGCCTCGCTATTAGCAACTACGGCATGAGCGGAACTTAAAATAAGCCGAGCAAGCTTGGCCTTGCGCGGACTTTGCTGCGCCGCGACGATGTCCATCCCATAAACCTGAACGATATAGGGCAACCCTGTAAGTTTAAACAACACGTAGGCGATGGTACCGAGCGGTAGTAACTGCGCGGCAATCAATTGGCGAATCGTGTGTTTTCTTACGACGAAAAATGTCCGAATGAGCCCGAGCGTCCAGTGAGGCCAAAAAAAATGTGCCAAAAGCTGATGCTTGAGCACCTGTACATCACCGATCCTATCCGGCGATCTCGAAACTGATGTTAAAACAACGAGCTCTGCCTCTGAAAAACCATGGCAAACCCTTTGCCAGTATGCGGCAACACCGCCCATATTTGGCGGAAAATCAAGTGTTATCAGCAAGCTTTTCTTCATAGGACATCAGGCTCACGGCCGCGCACCTGCCCCAACAATAAGCGCGCTTGGCTTGGCGTAACCACACGAAAGCCGATAATAAGCGCGCTATAAACGATCATGCCAGCAACAATCGACAGCGTAAAATGCGTGAATGGCCGCAGCAAATAAACGGCCAGTCCCATCAGTACTGACGCAGCCAAAATTTTCACCGCAGAGCGCGCCAGCTCAGTAGCCGTACGCAAATATGCCCGCGTCCAGTAAAAACCCATCCCAGCCAAAACCGCGTAGCTGATGAGCGCGGCAATGGAAGTCCCAAGATACGAATACTTCGGTATCAGCAAGATATTTAAAACAACATTGACAATCATGACTGCCGCGCGCGTTATGCTGTTTTTATGCTGCTGACCGGTTGCAGCCAATAAAGAACCCAACGGAAATTCTAGAAATCCAAAAATGATCCCCCAAACAAGAATCTGCATCGCCAGAATGGAGGGGTCATATGCCCCAGTATAAAGCTCCCTGATGATGGCAGGGGTTAATAAAAACAGCCCGATCGTCATTGGCATGGCGAGCAAAAACAATAGCATCAGCGCCTGCCTGAAGATGACAATCATTTTTTTCTGGTCATGTAGATGATAATGGCTCATGGCCGGGTAAATGGCCGCCGCAAAAGCAGCTGGAATGAATTGTGCAGCAAAGACCACCTTATTGGGCACCGCATAAAAGCCGACAGCAGCCTTGCCGACCATTTGTCCGAGCAAAACCGAATCAATGGAGGCAAAGACGCGGGTGAAGGCGCTTGCCAGGCCAAACGAAAAGGACTCGCGCCACAAACGCCCATGGCCAAAGGGGGCGAAGCTTGGATGAGGCCAAAAATTCAACTGCTTGCGGCACATCGCTACGGCAATCATTGTTGTAAACATGCTGCCGGCCAACAATGCCGCCACCAAAATCTCCAAGCGGGCATCAAATCGTAAACCTACTAAGCCGACGGCTAAGACAATACACTGGCTGGCGACGATGGAGGCTGACTCATACTGGAGTTTGTGATGCCCCCGGAAGGCGGACCAAATGGTCAAGTTAAACGAGTCGAAGAGCATCACAGCCATGGCGATAGCGACCATGTTGACAGTTTGCGGCGGCTGGTCCAGCAAGCGCAGCAACAGCATGCCTACCACAACAGCAGTAAAGCCATATCCAGTTTTCAGCAATAACGTGGCATTCACCAGCCTAGCCGTCTGTTCAGGCTTTTGCGCGATTTCACGCTGTAACAAATTGGAAAGTCCAAAATCAACGATCACCGACCAGAGCGTGCTATAAGAAAGCGCGAACACATAGGAACCCGTATCCAAGACGCCGACAAAGCGGGCGATCAAGGTAAAATAGATGAACGACAAAAGCTTCTGCCCGACATAGGCAGAACTTAAAAAAGCCGTATTTCGCACGATACGTTGGGTCGTCGCCATGCGGGCATTGTAACAGCCGCTGAGGGGTTCGCAAAATCAAAGACCTCGCTGTTTTGGAGCGAGGTCTTTTGTTTAACGTTTGGCCCATTGCGGGGCGCGGCGCGCGCGTTTTAAGCCGTATTTTTTACGTTCCTTCACACGGGCATCGCGAGTCAAAAGACCGGCTTTTTTGACGGACATTTTGTACCCAGCGTCTGCTTCCACTAAGGCGCGAGCAAAAGCCAAGCGAACAGCGTCGCTCTGTCCACGTACGCCACCGCCCTGCACAGAAATTTCGGCATCATACTGGTCGGCGGTATTCGTGAGCGTCAACGGTTTCACCGCGACTTGCTGCAAAATTGGCGTGGTGAAATATGACTCTAGGGCTTTTCCGTTCACGGCAAACTTTCCAGCTCCCTTGCCATACAAGCGAAGGGTCGCAATCGCGCCCTTGCGGCGCCCAATGGCGTAAACATACTTGCGGTTTCCTGCTTTAAAGACGTCTTGTTCAGTCATAGGATTATTGATTGCGGAATGTAAGCCGCTTCATGGCTTCGTTGCGGAAACTATTGGTTGGCAACATACCCTTAACAGCAGTGCGCAACACCCAGGAACTTCCCTTTTTATTCTTACGCAGCTGCTCTGAAAGTGTTGCCTGTTTTAAGCCACCTGGGCGGCCCGTGTGATGGCGGTAAAGCTTATTTTCCATCTTATTGCCGGTGTAGACCAATTTGTCTGCATTGACGACTTCAACGGCATCACCGGAATCGCGGTCAGCGACCCAGCTTGTTTTGTGTTTGCCACGAAGAATATGGGCAATCCGGCTGGCCACACGGCCTAACGGCTGGCCGGCCGCGTCCACAACATGGATGTCTCGTTTTACTTTTACAGTGGCTGCCATAAAGTTGAAATTAAACAAATTCGATCTGCACCATCGGAGCAGCATCGCCTGAACGCTTACCAAGCTTGGTAATGCGCATATAACCGCCCGGGCGGGTCTTATAGCGCGGTCCCAAATCCTCAAGCAACTTTTTAACAGCTTGCTCGTCGAGGAAATAAGATAAAAGCTTGCGTCGGGTATGCAACGAATTGCTGCGGCTGGCAGTTACGGCGCGTTCAACAATAGGCTTGATCGCTTTGGCTTTGGCTTCGGTCGTTTTTACCTTTTCGTAAAGCACAACACTTGTAGCCAAATTCCGAAACAACGCCTGGCGCGGCCCTTTTTCTCGACCCAACAATACTCCTTTATTACGGTGTCTCATAAAAGTGTCTTAGGCTTGCATTTCCGAATCAGATGTGGAAGCCGGTTCAGCTGTTTCTTTCTTCGGGCGACCGCGCTTTTTAGGCGCAGGGGCCAAAACTTCACTGCCCATCGGGGCAACAGCTTCTGCGGGTATGGCATCAGCGGAGATTAGGGATTCAGGCGCGGCCTCCTCGAGATCCGTGCGCTTCGTTTGTGGCTCCAAATCCTTCTCAAGCATGAGGCTGAAATGGTCAACAAGAATCTGACCAGCTAGTGCCACCGCCTGTTTCGGGGTAATGGTGCCGTCCGTTTCAATGTCGAGCTTCACTTGTTCAAAGGTTGTGACCTGACCGACGCGGACATTTTCCACATGAAGGGCAACATTGCGAATCGGTGTATAGATCGAGTCGATGGCGATCATGCCGATTTCGCGCTTTTCCTCTTGTCTTGATTCAGTCGGGATATAGCCACGGCCCCTGTTAACCACGATTTCAACGGAGAATTCCGAGCTGGCACTCGTCAAAGTGGCTAAGTGCTGGTCTTTATTCATCACTTCCACGTCAGCATTGGCTTCAATATCACCAGCCGTCACGTCTTTCTTGCCAGTGACATGCAATTTTAAGCGGACTTCCTGGTCAGCGTGCATCTTCACGCGGACTTTCTTGAAATTA
>CAYHTI010000057.1:0-5564 GCA_964359515.1 uncultured Gammaproteobacteria bacterium
GGCATTCCTAATGGAAGTTACAATCTTCTGTCCGTAGCGCGTGAGGTGGGCGGCGGCGTGAATATCAATTCGCCATCCGTGGCCGTTACCGTTGAAAATGTCGCTGTGATTGAGCAAAATGTTGTATCCGGCACGATCGTGACGCCGATTTCCGGTCAGCCTGTCAGCGGCAAGGTGCTCATGCAGGCCCAAGTTAAAGGGAAAGTGCGATCGGTAACATTTCGCGTGACCACTTCCGATGGCAAGACCAATACGGTTTCGGCTATCCAAGACTTATCCCGTCCCGAAATATGGCAGGGTGTCTGGGATTCAACCTCATCCATTCCTGGCGGTACGACCATTAAGGCCGAGGCCGTCAGTGCGGAAGGGGAGAATAAATCCCTGGGCAATGTCCTCGTCAGCATGATCGCTCAAACGACACCGTTGGCCGTCATCGTCGCGCCACCAGTACCAAGCGTGGTCGAACCGGCTCCCATTGAGCAGATTGTTGAACCGCGCGTTTTACAGAATGTCGATCCGAACAATACCGTTTCAGTCATGCCTGTCGAATGTATTATCGTTGGCGTGTTCGAGAAGAGTGCTTGTGAAGACTATCTCCGCACACGTGAGATCCGCATTCTCAACCAGGCCGAGCAAGAGCAGGTGAGAACGGATTTAGGACCGATTGTTTCTCGCCATATCGAATTGACGGATGGGCAAGCATTCAAAAAGGATTTTACCTTGCCGCCGCAACAGCCAGGGGAACCAAGACGTGAAAACAGCCTCCAAGACCCTTTGTCCGGTATTATCCCGGTTGACAAGCAGGCTGGACGCGAGACATCCTTTCTTGTCGTGACCTCAACCGAACCGCCGGCCAATATCAAGCCTTTTGTCGAACAGACCGTTCCAGCCGTATTGACCTTCGACCAAGATGGCGACGGTTTAACCGATGAAGCAGAAGCCCGTTTTGGTACGGATCCAAACAATGCGGATACGGACGGAGATGGGTATAAAGACGGCGATGAGGTTAAGAACAACTTCAGCCCGATCGGCTCCGGCGTGCTGGAACGCCAACCAGCGCCCATGGACCAGGCGATCTTGAATAATCGCCCCATTGAGCAGCCCCGTTTTGCCGGCGCTGTGGACCGCGAAGGCATTAAGGTGCAAGAAATCACCGCGAACGAAGGGGTAGAAGACGAGGCCTTCACGATCAGGGGCCGCGGAGAGGCGCATGCCTTTATCACGCTGTATATCTATAGCTCCTTGCCGATCGTCGTCACGGTCCAAGCCGATGAAAGCGGTAATTGGCAGTACGAGTTCACCCATCCGCTTGTCGATGGTAAACACGATGTCTACGCCACGGTTACGAATGACACAGGTAAGATCGTGAAAAAATCCGAGCCGCTTAGCTTCTTTGTCCGCGCCGCGCAAGCCGTCAGCGAAGAAGAATTCCTACAGACCAGCGAAGTCCAAGACAACTCGAACTTGTTCCTGGTCTATTATGTCCTGGCCGGCCTGTTAATTGTGGCGCTCTCGGGAGGCTTGTTCTTCTACTATCTGCGCCAGAAAGAACACTTCATCTAGACTGTCATCCCAGAAGCGACCTGCCCGCCGTAGCTTAAGCGAAGGAGGGGGTGACGGGAATGACACCAGCAAACAAAAATGAAATTCAGGGAAAACATTCTACAGCTGAAAAAGTACTGGCAGATCGTTTATGCCGTTCTTTTGATCGTGCTGATCCCGACGGCCATCATCGCCAACACTGTTTGGGTCGTCGGGAGTTTCAAAAAGAATATCGACGTTCAGTTGCAGCGCCAAGCTTTGGGCATTGCCGAAATTTTTAACGCGACACTGGAAACTGAGCTGGGTGACGAAGAACGGCTGCAGCATGCGCTTAACCGTGTCGCCGCTTTGAACCCGGATGTGCGGCTGGCTGATATTTTGGTGCCGGATGGAGAGGAGTTTAAGGTCGTGGCAAGCATTACTTCCACGAATATTGGGAAGAAAAGCAAGGAGATCACGAACGTTATCTCCTGGTATCAGCTGCAAGCAATCGCCAATTTGACCAATGCCGCGCGCCTGACGCGTGACGACCCTTATGCGACGAGACGGTTTGAGAACTTGCAAGAGCGTTTTTGGTCCGTGACCGTGCCGATGATTGACGAAGCTGGTAACAAGAAAGCCTTGCTGAGCTTGCAGATGTCTTTGTCGGTGGTGGACGCCCTGATTTCACGCACCCTGTTCCGTTCGTATTTTATTTTGTCGTTTGCCGTTATCATCGTCGTCTTGCTGCTGATCGCCAATACGCGATTGTTCCAATACGCTGTGCTGGCGAAAAAATTAAAAGAAGTCGAACAACTCAAGGACGAGTTTATCTCCATGGCTTCCCATGAGCTGCGTACGCCGATCACCAGCCTGCGCGGGTATTTATCCATGCTTGCTGAGGGCTCTTTGGGGGAGCTCACGCCTTTAGCCAAGGAAAAAGTGGTTATGATGGCTGGTTCCGCTGATCGTTTGAACGACCTGGTGGAAGACTTGCTCAATGTTTCGCGTATCGAACAAGGCCGATTGTCCATTAATTTGGAGCAGCTTGATCTCGGCATGGTGGTCAGGGGCGTTATGGCCGAGCTTGATGTCCAAGCTCGAGACAAGAATTTGCAATTTGTCTATCAAATGCCGACCACACCATTACCGCCTTTATTGCTTGATCCAAACCGCCTCAAGCAAGTGTTGATTAACATCTTCGGCAATGCCGTGAAGTACACCCCCAAGGGTTCAGTTATCATCACGACCGTGCTGCGTGATGATGATCTCGTGGAAATCAAGTGCGCTGATACGGGCTTGGGTATGACCGCAAAAGAACGCGAGAAGTTGTTTACAAAATTTTATCGCGTTAAAAACAAGGACACGGACGCCATCAAGGGCACGGGCCTTGGTTTGTGGATTACCAAGCAGCTTATCGAGCTGATGGAGGGTGAAGTACTCGTAGACAGTATCAAGGGCGTCGGCACCCAAATGACCATTTTGTTCCCGGTAAAGAGCCAGGAAGCTATGCAAAAAATCCTGGCAAAGCAGTCGGAACGCATCAAAAAAGAGGCAGAACACTCCACCCTGACGAGGACGGCCTAAACCGACGTTTTGGGCTTTATTCTTGACTGGAGAATCCCGATGTGGAACAATGTGGCTAGACTTAGCGGCGGATCATTAAATAAGTATATGCAAATTCGTAATTTGCGTCGTTGGATGAGCGATGAATCTGGCCAGGCGATGTCCGAATATGGGCTGCTTTTAGCCCTCGTAGCGGTCGCTTTAATCGCCGCGGTAGTAGCGTTTCGCGATACGCTGATCACAAAATTTACTAACATCAAAAACTCAATTAATTCGGCTGTTTAAGGATTGAGTTGTGCCACTTTTTTTGGCTACACGAGGGTATCTACTTGTGCGAGTGCCGCATGTTCTCCCGGCACGCCTTTCACATTATTTTACTCCTTGAAAACTGCGTAAGACGCAGTTTTTTTATATGTCAGAAAAAAAAGAATTTTACTTGCGGCCATTATTTAGCAGATATCTGTTATATATGGCGATCGTGATTGACGTGATCGTGGTTGTTTCCTTGCTTCTGCAAAAGATGTTGCCTTTTGGTTATTATGTCAATTCGATTGTGTTGAGCCTCTTGGGTTTGAACTATTACAAACCTATTTTAGTCGTCTGGCCTGATAAAGTAATTTTCAAGGGCAATCTGTTCACTAAAAATAAGGAGGTGCCGTTCCAGCAGATCACATCGGTCAAAGATACCGGCCGCGCGGTGGAATTGCTGCTTAAGGATGACAAACCGATTAAATTACCTAAGTGGGCGTTTGTTAAGAATGACTTAGATGAGATCATGAAAATGTTAAAAGTAAGCGAAGTTGTATGACCCAGGAATATCTGTGCGTATTTGGATACGAGACACCAACGCAGTTGGAAAATAATCGTCTCCATGGCTGGGATGATGAGACGAGTATGGCCATCTATATAACAGCAGAAGATGAAGATACGGCGCTTGCCTGGTGCCGGAATGTTGCAGAAAAATTCGTGCAACAGATTTTTGCACCGAAACAGATGAGCTGGAAAGAGGCGGGCTATGCGTGTTGGGTTGAAAAAGATCCAAAGTCTCGTTTTGGCGCTGTCGAGTTGGACGTGGAAAGGGTAGCGATAGGACAATATCCTGAGTTTCGAAAAATTTTCAAATAATATATGGCATTAGGGCAATTTCTAATTTTTTTGATACCGATAGGTGAAGCCCCTTTTTTAACCGAGGACGGGTGGGGTTTAAAGGATGATGTTGTTTATCCTCTATCGGTGGAAGAGTTGATTCAAAAAATCTCGGTGGTTTTTCCCAAGATAAAAAAGACCGACTTCCCGGGATATGTTGAATTGGTTGATGGCGGTATGGAATTTGGTATCTACACAGACAAAATACCAAACAGGATAATAGAAGTGAGTGGGAGGTTGGACGTATTTAAATATCCTGAAGGTCGGTTTTTGGGTGTGATAAATAAGATATTTGAGCTTGCTGAAACAGTAAATTTAGCGGTGTTTGACACGAAGACTGGTCAAGTCGCACCTTCTCGCGAAATTTTTAATCAATCTTTAGTAAAGTATTTACAACGCATTCAATAATTTTATATGCCGACACGTGGTTTCATTATCATGCCCGCTGAAAGGTCACTGGATGAATTTTATATTCGTTTGAATCCTGAAAATTCGCGCGCGAATTTTCAGCGTAAGGGGCAATATCATATCGGACCATTGCTGGACGTTATTTCTAATTCTGGAGTTGGTTTTGTTCGTCGAGAAAGAGCTGTGGTTCCCGAGTGGCGTCTTCCTGCGGGAAGATTGTCGGTGTTTGCCGATTATAACGGTATTTATTTGACGTTTTTTGACGTAGATGCCGCTATTTCTGATTCGACGGTCCAGGCACTGACTATGTTTTTAGAAACACAGCTTGGCATCAAAAGTAAAGTAATCGAGATTTTAACCACATCTGAAGCTGTTTTAAAGATGGCGGGGCCAGAGGGGCCTTGGCCCGATTTTAATCCAGATCTTATCGACTCCGGTCCCTTTGGCTTTACGCGCGATAGAACCTGGCCAGGATGGCGTTGGATGAAGGATCAGCAGATCGTAGAAGTTCTTGATGAACCAGTAGGGCTGATCTTTGCATTTTATAATGTTCCTGAAAGCGAAATGCGGAAATTTTTGGATGACATTGTCGCGAAGTTCCCATCAAATTTGCAAATAATAACCTCATAATTAATTATGTTGACCGTATTGGGCTTGATCTATCACAAACCTATTTTAGGATGATAAACCGATTAAATTACTCAAGTGGATGTTTGTTAAGAGTGACTTAGAGTTGATAGTGAAAGCCTTAAAAAATATTTAATTTCTACAATATATGGCATTATGGCAATATAAATTTTTTTTGATGCCGATAGGTGCAACTCCGCTTTGGACCGATGATGGATGGTTGGTTGCGGATGATGTTGTTTATCCGCTATCGGTGGAAGAGTTGATTCAAAAAATCTCTGCAGTTTTTTCCGTAA
>CAYHTI010000058.1:0-5412 GCA_964359515.1 uncultured Gammaproteobacteria bacterium
GGGTTGCTGCTTGGTTACAACGAATATCGCAACAAAAAGACCGATATCCGTATTTTGCGCGAAGACCGCCGGCGGCACATGTACATCATTGGTAAATCCGGCTCCGGCAAGTCTTGGCTGCTGGCCAATATGGCGCGCCAGGATATTGCCAATGGCGAAGGCGTTTGCGTGATCGATCCGCATGGCGACTTGGTCGATGATGTGCTGGCTGCTATTCCAAAGGAGCGCGTTGACGATGTCATCATTTTTGATCCGGCTGATGCTGCTTTTCCGCTGGGCATGAACTTGCTGGAGTATGACCCCAAGTACCCCGAGCAAAAGACATTTGTGATCAATGAAATGATCAAGATTTTTGATAAGCTGTATGACCTGAAGGCCACGGGCGGGCCAATTTTTGAGCAGTACATGCGCAATGCCATGCTCCTGATTATGGATGATCCGGAATCGGGTTCAACGTTAATGGAAATTTCAAAGGTGGTGGCCGACGAGCAGTTCCGTGCCTTTAAACTTTCGAAGTGCAAGAACCAGGTCGTGGTTGATTTTTGGCGCAAGGAAGCGGAAAAAGCCGGCGGGGAAGCGGCTTTAGCGAATATGGTGCCCTATATCACCAGTAAGTTGAACCAATTCATCTCGAACGATATCATGCGGCCAATTATCGGCCAGCAGAAAAGCGCATTTCAATTCCGCGAGTTGATGGATAACAAGAAAATTTTGTTGGTGAAGCTTTCCAAGGGGAAAATAGGCGACCTCAATGCTTATTTGCTGGGTATGGTCATTGTCGGCAAGATTTTAATGGCCGCACTTAGCCGTACGGACATGCCCAAAGACCAGCGCAAGGACTTTTATCTTTACATCGACGAATTCCAAAATTTTACGACCGACAGCATTGCCATCATCTTGTCTGAGGCGCGTAAATATATGTTGAACCTGGTCATTGCGCACCAGTATTTGGGGCAGTTGGTTAAAAATAATGATGCGACGATAAAGGATGCGGTTTTTGGCAATGTCGGCACGATCGCGGCTTTCAAAATCGGCGTGGAGGACGCAGAAACGTTCGCGAAAGAGTTTGCGCCTGTTTTCAACCAATACGATGTGCTCAATGTTGAGCAATATACCGCTTATGTGAAACTTCTGGTGCATAATGCCACCTTGCGGCCGTTCAGCATGCGGGGACATCCCTTAGCCGAAGGCCACAGCAAGGAGATCACGGATGCCATCACCCAGCTGTCCCGCGCCTATTATGGCCGGCCGAGGCAAGACATTGAACAGGAGATCCTCGACCGCGCTAAGGTCGCGACGCCTGATCCATTTGCCGACTTGTAATGTGCATTTATTCCACTTCACAACCTGGAAAAAGTTTGGTAAAGTAACAGTACATTTTTTCCGAAAACAAAGATCAAAGCTATGAGTGATGCCAAATTAAAAGCTGTACATAGTGTCTTGGCCAATATCCGCAAAAGCTTGGAGCAGGTTGAATCCATGGTCAAAGATATTGAAGGCGGCAATACCGAATTAACGGACGAGGAAATTGAGCAGCTGCAGTCGACGCCTTTGGCCGCTGGTACCCAAGGTGACCGCGGCCGGATCATTGAAGGTGTCTTTGATGGCTATCAAATGATCGGTCCGGACGGCACCAAGTATAGTGTGCCGGCGAACTACTCTTCGAAATCTAAACTTGTCGAAGGCGATTTGTTGAAGCTAACGATTGCGCCCGACGGTTCTTTCATCTACAAGCAGATTCGGCCAATCGACCGTGAACGCATGATGGGCAAGCTTGTGCGCGACAAAGAAACTGGTGAATATCGCGTCTTGGTTGAAAAAAAACTTTTTAAAGTATTGCTTGCTTCCGTGACCTATTACCATGGTGAAATTGGCGACCAGGTAGTCATTTTGGTGCCAAAGGGCGGTACATCATCCTGGGCTTCTATCGATAATATCATTAAGGGTGCTGGCATAGAGATGGCGAGCTAAGGGAGAGGACGAAAAACGTTTTGAAAGCGCCTCCGTGGGCGCTTTTTGCGTCTTGCGTCGGTGCGTTCCGGCGCGTATACTGATACCTACTTTAACGGGACTATGTCGACTACCTTATACCGTAAATACCGTCCCCAAATCTTCGCTGAAATCGTCAACCAGGAGCATATCAAGGATACGATCCAGCAAGAGCTTGTCAGCGCTAAATTGCCGCATGCTTTTTTGTTTTGCGGCCCGCGCGGCACCGGAAAGACTACAACCGCGCGTATTTTGGCTAAGGCGCTGAACTGTAAAAAACGTAAAGAAAAGGAAAGCGAGCCGTGCAACGCTTGCCCGTCCTGCGAGGCCATGAATCACGGAGCATCACTGAGTTTGGTGGAGGTCGATGCGGCGTCACAAACCGGCGTAGACAATGTCCGTGACAATATCATCGCCAATGCGCGCGTTGCCGTTAAAAGCGACGAGTACAAGATATTCATTATCGATGAAGTCCACATGCTTTCCGGTGCCTCTTTTAACGCACTGTTAAAGACCTTAGAGGAACCGCCCATGCGCGTGATTTTTATTTTAGCGACCACGGAAATCCATAAGATCCCCGAGACGATTATTTCGCGCTGTCAGCGTTTTGACTTTCACCCCGTGAAGTCGGACTTGCTGCTCCCATATTTGGCCGAGGTCGTGAAAAAGGAGAAGCGCAAAGTAGATGACGCTGTGATCGCGGCAATTGTGCGCAAAAGCGGCGGCTATGTGCGCGACGCCATGAGCTTGCTTGGCCAGGTGCTCACGCTACCAGGCAATATCACGCCGGAATCAGCCTCATTTATTTTACCGGTGCACCAATTAGAACAAGTAGCCGGATTTTTTGATCTTGTTTCACAAAATCAGCCCGCCGAGGCCATTCGATTTATCCATAAACTGGAGCGGGAAGGTGTTCGCCCCCACCATTATTGCCAGGAGTTGATTGACTTGGCGCACAGGATGCTGCTTTGGCGTGTGGGCAGCCATCCCGACATGTTTGACGACGGCATGGCTGATAGCATGCGCAAGCATATTGAAACCATGGCCGCGCGCTACTCGCCAGCGCAGCTTTTGTGGACGATTGAAGTTTTAATTAAGCGACATCAGCAGCTGAAGAGTTTGGAGCAGGGGATCTTACCCTTGGAGCTTGCTGTTGTGGAGTTAACCACTGCACCTCAAATCGCAGCCGCCCCCGTAGCAATCCCCCCGCAAGCACCGGCAGCGCCGAACGCTCCGGTAAAGCCGGTTGCTCAAGCTGCTCCTGCAGCGGCTCCATCGAAGCCAGCATCTCCGGCCCCAGCAGCAGCAAAAAAATCCGCTGCAGCGCCGAAGCAAGCTGTTTCGCAACCGCTCGAGGCCGAGCCAGCCAGCCGTGCCGGCCTGCCCGAAGCCAGCTACAATGAGGTTTCGCCTTTTTGGCCCAAAGCCATGCATGAAATGTCCGAGGTCCAACACAGCCTCTATATTGTGCTGCGCACCGCTGTGTTTCGCGCCGGAAAACATGGCGAACCCGAGCTCGCTTTTAAGTACAAAATGCACCACGATCATGTGAAAAGGTCGCTGTCCGGCTTGGTTGTGCAGGCTGAGAAACACTTGCCAAATAAGGCGATTCGGTTTACATTAAGTATCGACGAAAATTTGGCTTCGACCATGCCGGCCGATGTTGTCGAACCAAAATCGTCAGAGACCGCAGCCTTAGGTGCGGAGTTGAGCCGTCTTGCCGATGCATTCGGCGGGACGGTTCTTGAATAGCGGTCGGGGATCGTCTAACGGTAGGACAACGGACTCTGAATCCGTTTATCTTGGTTCGAATCCAAGTCCCCGAGCCAAGTAAAAAGACCCTGTGAATGGGTCTTTTTACTTGGCTAAATTCGAGTTTCCGTATTGCTCATGATAAACTATTGGCATGAACCATGTTTACCAGATCAAGTACAGCCGTCGGGCTAAGTACATGCGCTTAACCGTCCGGTCAGCGGATCAGGTGGTTTTAACGGTACCATTTGGCATGGAGGTGGAAAGGATCCACCATTTTTTACAAGCAAAAGCAGATTGGCTGACGAAAGCCATCGATCACATGCGTCGGCGCGGGCCAAGCGTGGGGACGGGCGGCAGCCGGGTGGAGTATATACAGTTAAAGGAACAGGCGAGGGAAGTTATCAGTAATCGCGTCCGCCATTTCGCTGCTTTGTATGGGCTGTCTTATGGGCGCATTAGCATCCGCAACCAGAGGACTTGTTGGGGCAGCTGTTCAAAACGCGGCAACCTGAACTTCAATTATCGGCTGGTAAAATTGGAGGAAACCTTGCGTGATTATGTGATCGTGCATGAATTGTGCCATTTGCTAGAATTCAACCATTCGCCACGGTTTTGGGGGCAGGTGGAGAGGGCCTGTCCGGATTATCACGTTTTAAGAAAGAGGGTTCGAAAGTTTTCTTTATAAAACAAAACCCCCTGTACCAGTTGGTACAGGGGGTTTTGAATTGCGGCGAGGGATCCCGTGAAGGGTTCAACCTCGCCGCCCGCTCGTCCCGTGTGGGAGCGGTGTATGTCGTCGAAGGAGCGATGATGTCTACTGGATCAAGTGGCTCTGACCCAGCAGGCGCAGCATGTGGGCGCGGCCCTGGTCATCGAATACCGCATGCAGGGTGAGCTGCACGCTGTCCCCGGAGCTGCCTCCGTTGAGGTAGAGCAGCATCTCGAACAGGGTCGAGGTGCCGTTCGTCAGGAGGAAGGCCTGCATGCTGAAGGCGTTGTCCACCAGGCTGTTGACCGGGGCCTGGTTGCCGCCGCGGTCCGTCCCGTTCAGGACAAGGTGGAACTCACCGACGAGTGTGCTGTCCGAGCACGCGAGCGTGTAGGCCGCGCCAGTCATGTTCACGTCGGCCAGGGCGTTCAGGTTGCACCTGATCACCTCGCGGCCGTTGAACGGACCGGTCTGGTTCACGGACAGGAGGCTGGCCGTGACCTGCTCGTCGATGTCGACGGAGAAGGTCACGAGATCCCAGCCATTGACGCGCGGGCCGTCAGCGTAGACCGTGATGTCCTCGTTGCCGTGGTCCACCACCACGGTCACGCTATTGGCCGTGAATTGGAGGTGGGTGGTCACGGCCGCGATCGTGTCAGCCAGCACTCGGTAGCTGGTCTGCTCGCCCGGGCCCAACTCAGCCAGCACTGCGCCGGTGTTGGCGATCAGCATACCCGGGGTCTGGGTCAGGGGGAAGTAGACCCCCTTGATCTGGATCCGCAGGTTGCTGACACCGGCCGGGATGGTCGGGTTGAACCAGTTGATCTCGGTCACGGTGTTCGTGTGGACCGTGCTGGTGTTGGAGAGGCCAACCACGGCGCACTCCATGTCCGACGAACGAGCGTCGACGCGCTGCGCGAGCACAGGAGTGTGCAGCAGGCGGGCGTGCTCACGGTAAC
>CAYHTI010000059.1:0-5338 GCA_964359515.1 uncultured Gammaproteobacteria bacterium
CGCTTAAAATCGACAGGCTCGTGCAATTTAGAAAAAACTTTGTGTTTTTGTTTCAGCGCCATAAAAAGGGACAGGGGTAACGGCTCTAGTTTAGCACGAAAGGTTGTCAGCTGTTTTTGACAGACAGAATCAATGGATTCCCGTTCAATGTAGCGCGAATGGTCGCGGCCTCGCTGGCCTGGAACGTCACTTCAAAAGGTCGTTCATCGATAATCTGGACACAGATAGCGCCGCTGTCCTTGGATGTGAAATCAATCACGACCTGTTCAGGATAAGACTCCATCACTCGCACCTCTTGACTGAATGTGTGGCACGGCGTCGGCAAAGCAATCACGCCGCGCAGGGTATGCGTCCCGTTCGCATACGAGCGGGTGATCACTACCGTCTGCTCCTCGCCGGTAATAGGGTCGGTTCCGTTCGAGACGGGGTTGTTGGAAATCGTCGGCGCTACCAGCCGATCAGCCATCAGAACAAAAGCGAGGTAAAGCCCACCCAGAAGCGCTAAAAAAATGAGGATAATTTTTAAACGCAAGGTCATAATTTTTTTCGTAAATGCTTGAGATCTACCTTTTCTTGGCGCGTCAATTTCTCCGTGGCAGCCTGCCATGCGGTCGATGACAAATCACGGGCGCGCTCCTTCAAAAAGGCATAGGTACGGCTCGGATATACATTATAGCACTCACGCAAAGCCCAGCCGACCCCTTTTTGCACATAAAGGTCGCCATGGTAAAACGCCCCTCGGATCATGCGCATCGCCTTCGAAAAAGAGGGTTGTTTCTCGCGCCCTTGCGCGTAATAAAACAATCCGACAAGGGACTGGCGCACCTCCCAAGGCCGTCCGCTCCTATTCCATTTTTCATATTGCGGGTAGACGATATTTGGAAATCGTTCATGCACTGTCGCAAACAAGTCAGAAAGCGTATCCGAGTGAGCCCAGTTATCGATGCGCTTCACCCAGTTTTTTAAAAATTTCCACTCGGCCAAACCAAGCTCATCTTTATGGCAGCTGTAATGCAGCAGACACTGGGACAACACCTCAAACTCTTTGCCATGCATCCAAATGTATTGCCAGATCGCGTCCACCTGCTTTTGCGGCAGCGATAAAAAGGAATATCCAATCTTTGCCACGACTCTCTGTTGAGGAACGCTCAAACCCAGAATCGGCAAACGGGTGTTCATGTAGCCGACTAAGAACGCCGATTTCTTCTCGTCAGCGAATGGCAGAAGAGACAAACGCACTTTAGCTAAATATTTTCGCATATGCACTCAGCATACCGGATTTCTCATAAAATAAAACGGCGGGTTTCAGTGCCTTGTCGGCGACCGAAACCCGCTTGTGTCTGACTTCTCATCGCGGAGTGATCACTCCGCTGGCGTCAGACCGCGCAGACGCATCTGCTCGCGTTGCGCTTTCTCGATGTGCTCCAGGCACGCCGGAGTGTTCTTCTCCAGAAGCTCCTGCGCACTACTGCCCCTGGCGCAGGTACCCACACCCTTGCCACGGAGGAGCTGGATGTTCTTGAAGACCCGCTCAGCGACCGCCAGATGCTCATCGATGACCGGCGAGACGATCTGCGGATCAGACATCTAAGCCGTCTCCTTGAGACGGGCCAGGCGCTGGCTCGCGCTCCGACCCTGGTTGATCTGCGCTTCCGTGCGATACTTGAACAGCACCATGCTGGATGCGTGCTGACGACGCGCCCGCTCGCTGACATGCGGCGGAGCATCGCGGTCGTAATCAAAGAGCTCTTCACGGAACTTGCTGCTCGACTGCGTGTATTCCACGAAACGATCCCCTTTTTCTAACGAAAGACGCGAACCTGGTTGGGTCCGCGTCGTAGTTGGTGATGGGTCTTTTTTCCGTATTCAGTGCTACCCAGCCACGACGCGATTCCCCCAAAATACGACAATATCACAGGTCTTTTTGACCAGCGTGATAATGTGCATGTTGTTGGAATAGTTTCGCAACATAGGTTATTGGCAGGATATGCCTGTCAATAAAAGCTGTCAAATCTGGTTATACACACCTAAATGATTCTCGTTGCTAAGGTTAATTCGAGAGCCTGCTGGGCCGTAATAGTGCTTTCTTCGTCCATCAGTTTTTTTAAAACAGCATAATTCATTTTTTGCGGGTCAATGCCCGGCGCGTCTAAAAATGTCATGCGATAGCAATGATCAGAAAACTCAAGCTCGTCTGCAAGATCGCGAAATGTTTTTGCCCCCCAGGTACTTTCCACCCGCTTATTGCCATTGTGGAGAAAAAGTGCCGAATCGTTTGCCATCCACCGCTCCTTGCCAAACATGAAAATTAAGGAGCCAGCTGAGTAAGCCTTAACGGTACAAATCGTCCTTAATGGCGTACTCGTAAAAGCTCGTATGAAACGGCCAAATGAAGTCCAAGATGTGGAGGGCCCGCCCTCAGAGGTGATGACTAGGTTGATGAACAAATGCGGGTCGCGTTTAATCAAGGAAAAATAGGCAGCCCTGATTTTATCGTATTCCTCGATCAGATCCTTATCGATAAAAATAGTGCGATCGAGATCTAATTGTTGCTGTTGAATCTCAATCATAGGTGTACCACTAGTACATCGTCCTAGCGCCATTTCATTCTTAATAAATATCGCTATTTCGCACAAAAATAAAAGGACGCCGACATCGAAAGACGTCTGGCGTCGGGGGGTCGCGGCTTTCGTGCCGAAACACTAGCCCGCCTCCGGCTCGGGGAATTCAGCTGCCCGTTCGCGGCGCGGCATCTCCGGGACAGCGGGGGGCGGTTCAGTTGCTTCGGCCAGCCGAATGACCGCCTTTGCGTCTTGGGCAGATCGCACGACATCCGGCTCATCACGCACGGCGACAGGCGTATCCTGCTGCCGGTTCTTCTGGCCTTCCGCGGCGACTTGCTCGCGTAGAGACCGCTCGATCTCCTCAGACGTGTCGCTCGGCACATCATCCAAACTGAGGAACTTGTCTTCGCGGTCGACGATTGCCCCGTCGCGGTCGGCGCTGAGGGCGGCCAACTGCTGCGGCAAGCGGTCGCTGGCGACCTTGAAGGCCTTGCCTGCCTGGGGAATCTGGGCATCGACATGCAAAGTGATGGTGTCGTGGCGGCCCTGCAAGACAACCGTCTTCTGGTTCTGGATCCGCTGACGGCGCAGCAGGTGCTTCTTCTGCTCCTTCACGCGCTCCAGGTCTTCCATCACGCTGCGGTCGACCTCACGCCCCGCCCGAATGTCAGCTTTCGCTTTCTCTTCGAGCTCGGCGATGGCCTTGGATTTCGCATCGAGATCCTTGCGGATATCCTTCAGCTCATCCTCGCAGATCTTGAGGTCGGCCTCAATCTGCTTTTTCTCTGCTTTGGGGTCCGGCGGGTAGAGGTCGATCCGCGTAAACGTGACCACCCATACCAACCACCACCACACCTTGCGAAGAACCATCTCTCACCTCCTCACATGGGTTGACGGTGCTACTGACGGCCTACGCGGCCGCCGATAAAAGACTGGGTACAATGTAAGCTTTCGCCCTCTGACCGTCAACGGCTTTTTACTGCTTTCGCAGAGGCTTGCAAAAAAGAGATGATTGTGTTAATGTTTTGCCACGTTCGCTTCATGGGACTGCCAGATTAAGCGGCAGCGCATGGAGCCTTTTTCTTTGTATATGAAACAAGAAGTCCACCCACAATACCAAGACAAGGTGAAAGTTGCCTGTTCCTGCGGCAACGCTTTTGTGACAGGCTCTACCTTGGAAGCCATCCAAGTCGAAATCTGCTCCAACTGCCACCCATTTTATACGGGCCAGCAGAAGCTGATCGACACGGCCGGCCGCGTCGACAAGTTCCAAGAACGCGCAGCCAAGCAGGCCGGGCTCGCTGCCCAGCGCAAAGGTAAAAAAGCCAAGCGCGCCACCAAAGCAGCCAAGGCTGAAGCGGAAGAAAAAAAGGAAGCCAAGTAACCGCCCCTTGAAAGAACGTCCCAAGCCAATGGTTTGGGATTTTCTGTTTTATGCAAAACAGGTAGCATGAACCTATGAACGCCAAATTTGAGGCCATCAAGAAGCAATTCGAGGACGTGGAGAAACAGCTGCGCGACACTGCTGTCGTGGTTGACCACCAAAAATTGAAAGGGCTCAACAAGCAGTGTCACGAGCTTTTACCATTAATGGAGCACGTCCGCGAATTAGAGGCCCTTGAGCGCGCCCAAGCTGAAGCGAAAAAAACTATTGAGGAAAGCGCTGAGGAGGAATTCAAAGCGATGGCCGCCGATGAGCTTGAAAAAATTCAGGCGAAATACGCGCAAACCGAAAATATCCTACACCAGATGACGCGCGCAGCCGACCCGGACGATAAACGCAATGTTATCATTGAAATCCGCGCCGGAGCCGGCGGTGACGAAGCAGCCTTGTTCGCGGCTGAGCTCTTTCGTCTCTATGGCCGCTACGCTGAAGACCGTGGATGGAAAACGAAACTATTTTCTTCCAGTCGGATTGGTATTGGCGGCCTCAAGGAAGCTGTTTTTGGTATCGAAGGGCGCAATGTGTATGGGGCCATGAAATGGGAGAGCGGCGTGCACCGCGTCCAGCGTGTACCAGATACGGAGAAAGCCGGACGCATCCATACGTCCACGGTCACCGTAGCCGTGCTCCCCGAAGCCGAGGAACTCGATATCAAAATCGACCCCAAGGATTTAAAAGTTGAGACGATGACGGCCGGCGGCAAAGGCGGCCAAAGCGTCAACACGACCTATTCAGCCGTCCGCATCACGCATATCCCCAGCGGCCTCGTGGTCAGCTGCCAAGACGAACGATCCCAACAGCAAAACCGGGAGCGCGCCATTCAAGTCTTGCGTTCACGCCTCTATGCCCTTGAAGAGGAACGCCTCCACAAAGAGCGTGATGCCGAGCGCCGCGGCCAAATTGGATCCGGAGACCGGTCTGAAAAAATCCGCACCTATAACTTCCCCCAAGACCGCATCACCGACCACCGCATCAAGCTAACGCTGCACAACTTGCCCGCCATCATGGACGGCAAGATTGACGTGATTATCGACAAGCTAAAAGAAGCTGAAGCGCTGGCCATGGATGAGGCACAAACGAAAAAGCCATGAACACGATTTTTTTAGCACGGCACGAAGCATTTGAGCGCATCAAACGCATCTCAAGTGACGCCGCGCAAGACATTGACCTTCTCCTTTCACATAGCACAGGGCATGACTGCTCCTGGCTGCTCGCCCATGGAGAAGCCGAACTGCCAGAAGATCAGCAGCAGGCATTTTTGACTTTGATTGAGAGACGTCGCCGGCATGAACCAGCAGCCTACCTTGTCGGATCACAGTATTTTTACGGC
>CAYHTI010000060.1:0-2708 GCA_964359515.1 uncultured Gammaproteobacteria bacterium
TCTGCGCGGTAAGCTAAAGTCGCTGTTTTTCAAAGTTGAGTCGCAGAAAGAACGGTTGCTGACCAGCTTACGAACCTTGGGCGAAGCGGTTTTTGTTATCGACAAGGATCGTTGTATTACCTTTGTAAATGATGCCGCCCAAAAGCTGTTATCGCAGAAAGAGGAGCCAACAGGGCGTGAATATCAAGAAGTTTTACGCTTTGTGGACGAAAAGCAAAAGATTCCTGTTTCTGATTTCATTGGCTCAGCCTTATCCGCCAAAGCGGCCCAATTAGATCGTCAGGGCCTGCTTGTGCGTTCGGATGGGGGAATGGTCCCGGTCGCGGGTAATGCTGTGCCTATTTTTGACGCAGCGCACGTTTTGACGGGGGCGATTGTCGTGATCCGCGATGAAATAACGGAGCGGGCGATTGATAAGATGAAAAGCGAATTTATTTCTCTGGCTTCCCACCAGCTTAGAACGCCACTATCAGCCATCCGTTGGTCGCTTGAATCGATGAGATCAAAGAATTTTGGGAAAATTAGCGAGAAACAGAAAGACTTTATGAAAATAGCCTTCGATGCCACCATGGCAATGAATGACTTAATTTCACGTTTATTAAATATTAGCCGCATTGAAGCGGGGCGGCTAGCAGTAACCCCCAAGGAAGTAGACACTAAAGAGCTGGTGGGCAGCATTATCAAGATGCATTCACCTAAAATAATAGAGAAGAAGCATAAGGTCGTGTTCACGGCTAACGACGGACCGGTCATGTTTACAGATCCTCGGTTGATAGAAGAAATTATTTCCAATTTGTTGTCGAATGCCATCAAGTATACGCCCCCGGGAGGGAAGATCCGGGTCGTGGTCAAATCGTCAGGCAAACGCGTGACCATTATGGTCAAGGATAGCGGGTTCGGTATACCGAAAGGTGAGCAAAAACGCGTATTTGAGAAGTTTTTTCGGGCGGAAAACATTGTTACCTCCGAACCAGAGGGGAATGGGCTGGGATTGTACCTTGTCAGGCAGCTTGTTGAATTATTGGAAGGACAAGTTTCTTTTGAATCAACGCAAAATGTTGGAACTACCTTTTATTTGACCTTCCCCAAGCGTATCAAGGGGCGCGTTGGCGAACGGACATTTTCTTCATAGTATGAAAAGCAAAACAATTCTTGTCGTGGAGGATAATGTGTTGTTGATGTCGTTGATCGAGAAAAATTTAAAATTTGAGGGGTATAAGGTGCTTGCCGCGCGAGATGGTCAGCAGGGGTTTGAAATGCTTTTTGAGCACAAACCAGATTTAGTTTGGCTTGATATGAACCTACCTGTGATGGACGGACATGAATTCCTCCGGAGAATCGACCTAGACAAGAAAATGCGGCAGACTCCCGTCGTAGTGGTGACCGTATCTATGACAAAACATGAGGTAGAGACAAAAAAGTTTAATATCGTCGGCTGCTTTATTAAGTCTGAAACGCCTATTTCCAATATCGTTTCCGCAATAACGAGATATTTGAGCCCAAAAACTGGCAAGATTTAATTCCAGCTAATTGCGTTGTACAATAAACAGCGTTGATTTATCAAAATGCTTGTCTATGCCATACAAACGGTTGTAATGGGACGAGCAGAGTGTTGTATCATTGAGTATATGATGATAACGAGCACGGCTTTTGAGCACAATCAGACGGTCCCGAAGAAATACACGGCGTTTGGCGAAAACATCAATCCGCCGTTTGCTTTCGCCGATTTGCCGCCTGGTACGCAATCCATGGTTTTGATTGTCGATGACCCCGACGTCCCCGCTTCTGCCGGTGTTCCAGTTTGGGACCATTGGGTGATGTTCAATATTCCCGCGAACCGATTGTCTATCCCTGAAAAGGCGGAAGGGATCGGCATTATTGGTCGAAATACTAGAGGCGGTACGGCTTATACGGGCCCCAGGCCTCCCGACCGCGAGCACCGTTACTTTTTTAAGCTCTTCGCTCTCAATACGATGCTTCCACTGAAAGCGGTTGCGACCAAGCAGGACGTGGTCGCGGCAATGGAAGGGCACATCATCGACCGGGCGATCTTGGTGGGACGCTGTGCTCCGGAAAAATCATCTTAGCTTTTGTCGAAATGTTTTGGCGCGCTGACTCTGTGTCGCGCTTTGTTGACACGAAGTGGTTAGCCGCTCTGTTTTTTAAGGTTGGTGCGTCGTCTAATAGGAGTTAACAAGTAAGTTCTTTTCGCTGGCGCTGTCCGAACGAGCGGACGGAATCAGCTTATTTTTGCGTTGACCAGGAAAAAAAATACGACTAATCTGTAGAAATGAAAAAACATTCCTCAAAATTTGATTGGATTTTTTTCGATATCGGTGGGCCGCTGATCGATGATGCTGCGGCCGTCAAGCAACGCATCGATATCAATCTGCGCGTTTTAAAAGAGTTTAAGCCGGGCCTGGTCCGACAAGACATTATGAGGGTTTGGCCTGAAGCCTGCGCTCGTCTCGGCAGCGTTGATGAGAATCTCGCGGCGATATTGATTGAAGACAAACGAAGGGCCAAACAGGCATACAAAGAGGTTGTCCGACAGAAAGGATTGGCTGCCCCGTATTTGGAATTGGTGCGCGTTCGGCCTGAGGCAGCCGCGATCTGCGAGCGTCTGGCAACATCCTACCGTTTGGGGTTTATCGCGAACCAGGCGTCTGCTGTGCGTCGTTTGCTGGCTGATGCTGGTGTTTTGCCGC
>CAYHTI010000060.1:2718-5314 GCA_964359515.1 uncultured Gammaproteobacteria bacterium
GGATGATTACAGGCTGGAAAAACCGGACCCAAAATTTTACCAACGTGTTTTGGCTGAGACCCAGGCGAACCCATCGAGGTCCGTCATGATCGATGACAATATTGAGCGTTCTTTGTTGCCCGCAAAAAAATTTGGCATGACCACAGTTTGGTACAAACTAGCTGAACGCATGATCCCCGAGTCATCTTGTGATTTCGTCATAAAGTCCCTTGACCAGCTCTTATTTTTATTTCCCCACCAACAATCGCAAGCAAGCACGGACAGTTTTTCTTTTGATCAGAGCGGCGTATACTAGGTAAAGATGTTTTTATTTAGATGGCGTTATGGGGAGATTGGTATTGGTAAGGCATGGTGAATCTCGCTGGAATCTTTCCAACCGGTTTACCGGTTGGGTAGACGTTCCTTTGAGCGAAAGCGGCGTGCGAGAAGCTCAGCTCTGTGCCAGACACTGCGAGAATTTTCGTTTTACGATTGCCTATACCTCGGTATTGGCGCGGGCGCAGTCAACGCTGTTTATTATCCTTTCCCTTCAGGATCGCACAGCTATTGTCCAGCATGAAGATAACCGTTACTCCTACAAAAATCGTCTTGGAAAAAATGATATCCCCGTTGTCAGCCACGCCGCCTTGAATGAGCGTCACTATGGGCTTTTACAAGGCTTGTCCAAAACGACAGCGAACAGGAAATACGGCAAACAAAAAGTCTTGTCTTGGCGGCGGTCCTTTCATGGGGTGCCGCCCCAGGGGGAAAGCCTCTATGAGGTGTATCGCCGGGTGCAGCCGTTCTTTGTGGCGCAAATAGAACAGCGACTTAAGCAAGGTGAAACAATCTTAGTGGCCAGCCACGGCAATGCCCTTCGAGCCATCATCAAACATATTGATGGCATATCCGATAAAGACATCGCTTTTGTAGATTTACCGAATGCCGAGCCGATCGTGTACGACTATTTTAGGGGCAAGTATAAGCGCTATAAAGCGGAGTATAGTTTTGACCGGCCATTGCGTTAAGTAGTAAGAGCCCAGTACGGAAATGTTTTTGTCGAGCCGTCGATATTGTATACTTTATCTGGTGCGGGTTGGGAGGGCGTTTTGGCAGAGTTGGCTTGTAGCCAGAATCGTTATATATTGCAGAGTGGAACTTAACGTAAAGAATCAAAATTTATGTTTCTTTGGACCAAGGAATTCAGTGTGGGTGTGAAAGAATTGGATCAGCAGCATCAACATCTTTTTGATTTGCTGAATAGCTTGGTTGTGGCGGTAGAAAAGGGGGAAAGCTTGGTAGAGCTTATGTTGTTATTAGACGGGGTGTCGAATTATAATCTGTACCACCTCAGTAGTGAAGAGGAGTACATGAAGAGGCTTGATTGTGAATCCCAAGATCACTTGTCCGCACATGCCTGGTACAGAAAAAATGCAAAGCAGCGTATAAACGGTGTCAGGGAAAACCTTCGTGCGGGAATTTTAAAGGCACCCGAGCTTCATGAGGTTATTATGTTTGTTGGAAGTTGGCATGTAGAGCATATTTTCAAGGTAGATAAGACTTATACAGCCTGCTTCAATGACCATGGACTCGTATAAAATTCTTTCCAGGGTTTAGTTTCATCGTGTTTGCTCATCGTAGGCATCAATGTTCTCAAAAAAAGCTGATCGTAAGGATCAGTTTTTTTTTGTGATCAGGTTCTGCTCTTCTTAGCCTCGTCCACGACGTCGTCTTTGCGAGGAACCTCTCCGCGCTGCTTGCGCTTTCTTTATATTCCGACGTGCGGCTTGTCTCTGTTTTGTGGTTGCCATAGATTTCATTCCCTTTCAGGTGGGATCACTTGATAATACAATGAGGTAAACCGAACGGCTCATGGTTATGGCGTTGTATTCACTGGTAGAGATTGATTTTAAAACATATGCCAAATATCAATGCCATGACCAAGCTGGATATTGCCCGGGTGAAAGGGTTTGACCTGCCGAAAGCGCAGCGCGTCGTTGAATTCTGCAAGGAGAGCGGCGGGATTAAGCGCCTTGAGGAGTTGCGGGCGATTGATGGAATGACCGATACGCTGATTGAAAACATCAAGCAGGAAGGAATTACGGCTGAGTGAGGTCTGGGTATGGTACAATTTGTTCAAGCTACTCATTAAAGCCCTGTATGAAGTTTGAACAAAAAAAATGGACAAAGGCCTCGGGTTGGGTCGATGTTTCCGCCCAGCCCCTTAAAGACAAGGTACAGCTTGTTTTGGCTTTTGGCGGTAGCACGGTTATTTCCGACCCAAAACACTTTGAGCAATTGAAAGCGTGGTATCCCGTTGCGCATATTGTTACTTGCTCTACCGCTGGCGAAATTTTGCAAAATGAGGTTTTGGACGATTCCCTTGTCGTCACAGCTGTACATTTCGAAAACACGCCAATCCAGGCGGCGCAAATGAAAATTTCTGACGCCAAAGATAGTGAGGCTGTCGGCAAAAAGCTCGGTACATTGATCCAAAAAGATAAGCTGGCGCATGTCATGGTTTTTTCAGAGGGATTAATCATTAACGGCACGGACCTTGTCGCGGGGTTGCTGTCTCAACTCCCCAAAAAAGTTTCTGTCACGGGCGGCTTAGTGG
>CAYHTI010000061.1:0-5039 GCA_964359515.1 uncultured Gammaproteobacteria bacterium
ACTTTTTTGGGTGTTTTAAGAACTCCACCACTTCCATAAGCTCTTCTTTGGCTTCATTAGCACCGGCAACATCCTTAAACGTGACGCGGTCTTTCTTGCTGGTATCGACTTGCCTTGCGCCGCTCTGGCCAAAGGTCATGGCGCGATTGTTCGCACCTTGGATTTGGCGGAAAAAGAAGAAAATAATGACAGCAAAGAGGATGATCGGCAAAGCAATCGGCAAAACCGAGCTAAACCAAATAGATTCGCCCGATCCTTCAACAAGAATCTCCGGACGCTTTTCTGGGCTCACATTATACAAATCAAACAAAGCCGAAATAGAATCTTGCGGCTCTTTTTGGAATACTTGCTTGGTCGCGACCTCATCATTGAGGGTCACGGTGACCGTATTACCTTCAATTTCGACCTTACGCACCAGGCCTTCGTTGACCTGACTAATAAAGGCTTGGACTCCGATCTCTTTGGGTTGCGTTGTCGGGAACTGCACAAAGTAGAGCAGGCCGGACAGGGCGAGGATCACTAAGACGAAAATAACGATGTTTTTGCTCAATTTGCTCATAAATCAGCAAGAAAAAAGAAGCGGCGTTAATGGCGCTTGTCTCGTTAGTACAACATGAAACGAGAACGCCTTTCAAGTAATAGGGCTCATTATAGATAAACCCCCTCGCAAAGACAAGCGCGGGCCGGATAGCGCTCAAGACGCATTATACCATGGCCATATTCTAGCCGCGGACGTCAAAAAACGGTATCATAGACGTATTCATATCATCTTATGGCTTCACCCCAATCCGACCCGGCAAAACCGACGGCGGCTTCCTCGTTGCGCGGCGACGATACCAAGGCCCAAGGCGCGTTCCAACAGAAAATGGTGCAAATGCAGATCGAACAAAAAGAGCGCGTGGCTGAAATGCAGGCCCACATGCTCGGTTTGTCGTACATGAACCTTGAAAAATTCCCCATTGCCCCGGAAACGTTAAAACTCGTCAGCCAAACCAAGGCCACTCAGCTGCAGGCCATGCCCTTTTACCACACCACCAATGAATTACGCGTCGCGGCCGTACGCCCTGGTACACCGGAAGTCCTTAAGTTCGTGGAAGAGCTCAAGGCGAAATACCATGTTCCGGTTAAACTGTACCTGGTTTCCGAACGGAGCTTTGGCCTGATTTTTAAACAATACGCCAACTTGCCCATCATTAAGGAATCGGCCAAGGGCGTGGAAATCACGTCGGACGACATCAAGCAGTTCCAACAAGATGTCACCTTGGTCACGGATTTACAAAATATCATCGCCGGCGTGAATGTTTCAGACTTGGTGACTGCGGTGATCGCTTTGGGCTTTCAAGTCGAGGCTTCAGATATCCACATTGAAAGCGAAGAAACCGACGTTAAAATCCGCTACCGCATTGACGGCGTGCTCAATGACGCCGCCACCCTGTCGCAAGACACATTCCCGCGTATTTCCAGCCGCCTCAAATTGCTCTCCGGCCTCAAAATCAATATCAGCGGCCAGCCACAAGACGGACGCTTCACGATTTTTTATGAAAATGACAAAGTAGATGTCCGTGTTTCCATCTTGCCGACCACATTTGGTGAAAGTATTGTCATGCGTCTCTTGCGCGCATCTGCTGCCGGCGTGCGCTTTGAAGACTTAGGCCTGCAAGGCACGGCTGCCAGGCGCCTTGAAGCGGAAATCACCAAACCGAACGGTATGATTATTACCACCGGTCCGACCGGCTCCGGTAAAACCACGACCCTGTACTCGATCTTGATTAAGCTCAATGAGCCAGGGACAAAAATTATTACCTTAGAAGATCCGGTCGAATACAAATTACAAGGTATTAACCAAAGCCAAGTCGACCGCACGCGTGATTATGATTTTTCCAGCGGCCTGCGTGCCATTTTGCGCCAAGACCCTGACATTATCATGGTCGGTGAAATCCGCGATTTCGAAACGGCGGATACGGCTATCAATGCCGCTTTAACCGGCCACTTGGTCATTTCGACCTTGCACACGAACAGTGCCGCCGGCGCTATCCCCCGCTTCCTCTCCATGGGGGTAAAACCGTTCTTACTTTCCCCCGCCCTGAACGCGATTATCGGCCAGCGTCTCGTGCGCCGCGTCTGCCAAAACTGTAAGACTGCTGATACGCTCGACGAAAAAGTGCTCAGCAAAATCGACGAATTGTTAAAAACGATCACCGACGAAGACCTTGGCGAGTTCAAAGGGAAATCCGCTAGCGAACTGCCCTTTATGAAAGGTGGCGGCTGCAAGCAATGCCACGGCTTGGGCTTTAAAGGCCGTATCGGTATTTACGAAATCATGGCCATGAGCAAAGAAATCGAAAAGCTTATCGCTTCAAGCCAGGTTTCTGAATATGCCATCCAAGAAGTCGCTGTCAAAGAAGGCATTATCAGCATGGTGCAAGACGGTATTTTGAAAGCCGCGCGTGGCGTGACCACGATTGAAGAAGTGTTTCGTGTGGCGAAATCGTTGGAATAGGTTGTCATTCCCGCGTCCCGCAGGGATCCGCCTATGGCGGACAGGCGGGAATCCACTTCAAAGTACGTAAACGTTTTGCCTCCCTGTCATCCCGTAACCGACGTGAGGAGGTATGCGGGATCCCGTGCTAAGGCCGTGAACGTGTTAAAGGAGGGGATCCCAGACAGCTCCTCACGTCGCTTCTGGGATGACAGTGGCAATGGTTACGGGATGACAATGAACGTAGGGGGCAGTTCGCGAACTGCCCCCTACGTTCATTGTCACATTTTCAACTTCGGTTCAACCACAATCCCCTCTTCTTTTTTCCCCTGACGCAACCACGTAAAATAGCCAGCCACGGCGATCATGGCGGCATTGTCGCCGGAATAGCGACGGTCGATAAGCACGGTTTTAAGGCCGTGTTTTTTGGTGTCTGTTTCAATGCGTTCGCGCAGTTCGCGGTTCGCACCTACACCGCCAGCAACAAAAATAGTCCTGGCTCCGAACTCTTCGGCGGCGCGCAAGGTCTTGATCGCCAGGCAATCAACAACCGCGCGCTGGAAGGAAGCGGCAATGTCTTCGACTTGCTTCTCCGTAAGTTTTTCAGTTTTTAAATCGCGGATAGCGTAGCGCACCGACGTTTTCAACCCACTAAAACTAAAATCATAATGGCTGCGCTGCATCATCGGCCGCGGAAAATCGAAGGCGGCAGGGTTCCCGCGCACGGCGAGGCGGTCAACTTGCGGGCCGCCTGGGTATGGCAAGCCAAGCATTTTGCCGACTTTATCGAAAGCATCGCCTGCAGCATCGTCAATCGTGGAGCCGAGCACGCGGTACTGGCCGTTTTTTTCGATCAGCAACAACATGGTATGCCCGCCAGACACCGTCAGCACCAAGATCGGCAAATGTTCTTCGCGCGATGCATAAATTTCATGGCCGATGAACGGTGACAACACATGCCCCTCTAAATGGTTCACGCCCACGACAGGCTTATTCCAAATCAAGCCCATGGTTTGCGCGGCCTGCACGCCCACGGCCAAGCTAGTCATTAACCCAGGTCCGCGCGTGACAGCGATGAGGTCGATATCCTTGCCGCTTGTGTCCGCCAATCCTTCAAGCGCGGCATCTAGCACGGGAATAATGTATTCAACATGCTTGCGCGCGGCCACCTCGGGCACCACCCCGCCATATGTGGCCTGCAAGTTCATGGATGAACTCGTCGAAAGCGTGCGCACGTCAATACGGGCCTCGTCGATATCAACGACGGAAGCCGATGTTTCGTCACAAGAAGATTCGATGCCTAGGATGCGCATAGAAATATCATCCTACTCAAAAGAAGGCCCACTGACAATACCGATTCTATAACTCGAAACTATCCTTATAATCCGGCGCTTGCGCGCTAAAACCGCCGTCATTCAGGTCTTGCGCCAGCTGCCAGGCCGCGTTTTCTTCGCCCTGCACGACAAAAATCTTTGTCGGTTTATTTTCAATATTCTCCCGCACGAAAGCCAAAAGCTGTGGGTTGTCAGCATGCGCGCTGAAGGAAGAAATTTGGTGCACATCCGCCTTCACCTCGATACGTTTGCCAAAAATATGCACGTAATCCTTGCGGTCTAAAATTTGCCGGCCGAGCGAATGTTCGACCTGGTAACCAGCGAGCAAAATCGTATTCTTAGGATCGGAAAGATACATCATCTCATGGAAGAGGATGCGCCCGCCCGTGCTCATGCCGTTTCCCGCGATAATAATTTTGGGCGGCTTTACCTTGTTGATCTTTTTGGAATCATCCACGCTCTGCGAAAAGCGCAACATGGGGAACTCAAAAATTTGGTCTCCAGAAAAAATCTGCGTTTGGATCGCTTCGTTAAAATAATTGCTGTATTTCTTGTAGACTCCCGTAATCTTAATCGCCAAGGGGCTGTCCAAATACACCGGTGTCATGGGGATCACGCCCGTTTCCACCAAGTTATTGATATGGAAGAGCAAAATCTGCGTGCGCTCCAAAGCAAAGGACGGGATAAGCAAAACACCTTTTCGCGCGATGGTTTCCTTAACCACTTCCCCTAACAGCGCCGCGCCGAGCTTGGCTGGTTGGTGTTTGCGATCGCCATAAGCCGACTCAATGACCAAATAATCCGTGGTACCGACGACGTCTGGCGGGCCAATCAGCGGGGCTGGCTTGTTGCCGATATCGCCCGTAAATGTAATAACCTTACCGTCTAATTCAAAGCGGTACATGGCCGAACCAAGCACATGGCCGGCGCTTAAAACCGTGACACGACCGTTTCCCGGCAACTCGATGGTGCGGCCATAGCGCGTCGTTTGGAAATACTGGTCAGCCGCCTCAACATCAACCATGGTGAAAAAGGGTTCTTTGCCGTGCATTTTGGCTTCCTCGCCAATAATACGTACGGAATCGCGAAGGCTCAATTGGGCTAGTTCAACTGTGGGCTCGGTCGCGATGATACGACCGCGAAACCCGTCGCGCACAAGTTTTGGAATGCGGCCGATATGGTCGATATGGCCATGCGTGACAAATAAAAAATCGATCTCGGCCGGG
>CAYHTI010000062.1:0-5033 GCA_964359515.1 uncultured Gammaproteobacteria bacterium
ACGAGCCCAAGCCACCGAAGGCCGCCAAGATAAAGACCAGCCGCGACTTTGCCCATGATCGTTCAAACGCGACAAAGACAGATCCGCATTCTTCTCCTCAGACTGTGAGCGGCGCTGTAGAAGATGCGCCACGCGACTGACCGCGATCGGCCGCCCTGTACGCGTCGTCTGCACAACAGCCGGCGCGCGAAGCGCGGTAAAATCAACTGGTAAAGCTAAAGTACGCTGCAGGCGACGCGCATGCCAATGCTGCACCGGACTTGCCAACATACGCCCCGTCGATTGTGCCGACCATTTCAAGGCATACCACTGCCGACGCGCCCGGCGCGAAAGGCTAACATTTTTCCGCGGCACAAGATTAATGTGCTTCGCTGGGCGCAATGAGGCAAAAAGACCAGCTAGCCTTGAAGTAAGCGGCAAGCGCTCAGAGCCGTGGTCATCGAACAAGGACAAAACGCCTTGCTCCGCAACCTTAGCAGCTGCTTTCTGCGTTGCGGCGCGAAAGGTCGCGGGCTTTGGTTGCGAAAAACTATGCACGACGGTTCGGCGATGTTTTAAATCAAGAATGTAGGGCGAATGTTTGACCGGAGGCAAAATCCGTTTCTGCTTCTGCTTCGCAACATGCGTTGGTGCGATCGTCTGCGCGCGCGAATAGACGCGGTTGCGGACCTGCGAAAGAGCTACGGGAAAAGAAAAGCCTTTCTTTTTTGATGTTATCTTTTGCTTCACAGCGCCGACAGCTTGCAAGGTAATGGCTTTTGCCTGCGCGCGCGCGTGCACATCATGCGCATGCGTGGCGGACGCCATGGGCACAAGGTCCGTATGCTTTATGGTGCGAGAAAGACGCGGCTTACTTGCCGTTTTCTTCACTTTCGGTGATGTGTTTTTCTTTTTTACGGACATACGTCTCGAAGCTCGAGAGCGCGGTTCAATTTCAAATGAATAATTGCCGATACGTAAACAGCGTGAAACCAAGGATGGCTAGAAGCGTTGCAGCGGTGACCAGAACCGTCAAAATCGCGTCACGGTAATGCCTTCGCAGTAGGCAATAAATCGGATGCGCGAAGACGATAACGCTGGTTGTAATCGCACTGATGGCGATCAAAAACAGCATGGTAAGGACAGCACCGCGTTCCCAACCGCCTAATACGCTGGACAGTAATGATTTTTGGCTGTAGAGGATGCCGGCAATGCCGATGAACGCCCCCTCAAGAAAACCAGCCAAAATTCCCCATTTTATTACCTCGGATGCGTTTACCTTGTCCGGCCTGTCCTGAAAAAACATAGAAGAGCGGAGAAGGATCATTTTCGAAACAACTATACCATGTTTTGCCTATTCCTTCCTAGGGGACAAGTCCTTCAATAGCAACAACTTTTAACGGGCTTGTCTGACCGCTGACCAGTCGCACCTGATCTTTCTCCAAATCCAACTCATCGACGATATAAGAAAGCAATTCCGCATTGGCTTTCCCCTTTTCTGGGACGGCGGCCAAAGAAATTTTAATCGTGCCGTCCGATAAGATCTTGGTCAAGCGCGTTTGCGGCTGCTTGGTCGTGACTTTCACGCGGTAGTATCCGTCTTTGGTCATGACCTCGGATAAACGCATAGTTTAAAACAATGTCACCTTTTTACGCATGCCAGATAATTCCACGGAAACTTTACTTGAGGGCAAATGAAGCTCCTTGGCGATAAAATCTCGCAAGGCCTTGTTGGCTTCGGTGGCGGATTTTGCGCGCAGCTTTATCAAACAGGTGCCATCGGAAGACTTGTACTCCAACTTGTCTGACGATGCATTTAACGTCACATCACACCAGTACTTACCTGGCGCGCGCATGGCTGTTGATAATTCCGGCATATTATGAAACCTGCGCTGCATCAGCAGATGAGCGGCGAGGTGCGGTTAAGAATGCGATTTCCACAAGCGAAACAAACCCAGCCGTGAACAAAACATCGCTGGCAAATGACGACTTGAAAAATGGGATGGCCATCACATAAGACTGCAGCAAGCCACCGGCGTTCTTGGCATACATATCCGTAAACGCCCAGACCGAGGCATTGGTCACCAAGAAAAACACGACCGAGGCTGCCAATGTCGCCGGGATCAAAGACGAACGAGAGCCAGATGAGGCAGCCATGGCGCCAAACAACCAAGCTAAGGCGAATGAACCGTAAACGGACACCATGACGGGCCAGGCATAAAATCCAATGATCGCGTCACTCACAAAAATGGCGGCCAAGGGTACCAGCCAGGAAATACGGCGCGGCAGATAATAAGCAGAAACAAAGGCTAAAGCCGTTATCGGCGCAAAATTCGGGACATGGTCAATCAAACGGGCGATGATGCCGATTAAGGCCAAAGACGCGATGAGAAAAAAAGATGTTCGGTTCATAGGTTAATTGGTAGGAAACAACGGTTCTGCTAATAAAAACTGGCCGCCCAAGGCTTAGCCGTCTGGCAGCGCAAATTTCCAGATGAGTCGGTCGCCAGGCTGCAAAAAGGAACGGTCAGCAGCCAGCGGGACTTGACGGTCATTGATCTCGTAGACCCAATACTTGCCGTCCGCGCCATTGCTGAATTCCCCGATCGCGGTCACAAATACGCCAAACTCATTGGGAGGATTGTAGCTCAGGGGTATCGTATAGTGCTGAGACGCTTTCTGCAACGCCGTAAAAGCGGTTATCGGTTCACCAGCGGCGGCGCGCACCTCATAGGAACGCTGAAACGAAGGCGTTTGCAAAACCAAGGTGTACGTTTGCTCGTTGGCCGAAGTTACGAACACGCCTTGGCGCGGCTGAGCGGCCAAACTCCACACAAAGAGACCGCCTGAAAAGAATAAACAGATAAAACTCACGATCAAGAGACGATGAATACGCCAATAATGCGCCACCCATGCTCGCCAAGAATTTGAGGCGCGCTGCTCCTGCCAGACATCGAGCAAACGATCGCTAAGATGGCGGCGCTTGGCAACTAAAATCACGGCCAGCCAAATAGCTAACGATAGCAGCACCAAGGCGATGGATAACGGCACGAGCCAGGCGCGCCCCGTATCTACGGGAGGCGTGATCGAAAGTGAAAGCGGGACGCTTACCGTGCTTTTCGGCGCTTTTGGGTCTTTGCCGATATCTTGGGCAAAAACGGAAACACTGGTCTGCCGCTCTCCTGGCGGCAAATCAAAAGCAATGAGTTCGACATCTTGCCCTTCCCCGCCCTCCAGGCGAAACTCCCCCGGCCGCGCGATAATCAACTTACTATATTCATCAGCAACCACGCTGTAGATAGCCGGGTTTGTTCCCGTATTGCTGACGCGCAAGAGCAGCCGCGATTGTGATTCGCTGGCTTGGGAGATTGATAAGGATGTCGGCACGACACTAATGCCTGCCGCGCTTACAGGCGAGCTGACCAATGCGCCAAAGAAGGTAAAAGCGTAGAGGAAGCGACGCATAGAGTTAGGTTATGATGAACACAAAAGTGATCTCAAGCCCTTCATGGAATATCCGTGGCTTCGCACGTGGCCGGTTTTTGTGGCAAATGTCCAACGCGTATCAGCGTCCACGGGAATAGCGGCCCAACCCTGCGCATTCGTGGTAAACGATGATTTACCAGCCCAGATCGTGGCACCGGAAACATCATGCCAATTCCCATCTTGATAGCCATGCACGCGCACTTCATAGCGAGGGTTCGTCGCCCAAGCTTGGCCTGGCTCATAGGTAAATTCCAGCCAGAGAGGCGTCCAAGTACTTTCTCCGTAATACCATGTCACATAATCACCCTGCTTCAACTGATGATTGCTAGCGCCTGATTGTGGCTGTTTCCAGTTGACCAAGTACAGCCAGCCCATTTGTCCTATGGCAGCATCATCGTTTATCTGCGCGACATAGGCTCCCAGGCTGGTATCACGGATGACATAGGTAATACCGCATTCTTTACCTGCTTGTTTGATCAATTCCAACGGTGTGGCAGCACGAATTTCGCCTTGGCAATATTGGCGGTCTTTGCCTTCGATACGGTAACGAACTAGGGGCGCTGTTTGATTCATGACGACGGATGGCTGCTTTGCTGTCGGAGCGGGCGCGGGGGTACTGGGCACAGGAGACAAGGGCTGGACCGGCGCTGGCGTGCTTGGTTGTTCTCCATATGTCGGCGAAGCAACCACTTGCTGAGGGGTTGGCAGCGCATAAACTGCGACAGGATACGAGCGGTCTGATAAAGCAATCGCCGCATACACGGTCATAATCACGGAACCTTGAGATTCGCTCATCTTCCATCGATATGAACCGTCGGATAAGGCAGCGAAACTAAGAAAACTGTACGGTGTATTATTGTTTTTCGTCCATGTGCTTGGGTCAATGCTAGCGGCGCGTAAAGCGTTAATGACCCATGATGTTGAAGCTGTATCAGATTCCGTATTGGGCGCGTAACCAAAGCCGCCGTCCGTATTTTGGGCTGTTCGTAAATACCCGAGCGCCTTTTGGTTCGCGCTGTCAGACGCGCCTAATCCCGAGCGGACAAGGGCATTCACTGCCATGGCCGTGATATTGGTGTCAGACGGCTGGCGCGCAGCAAAAGGAAAGCCGCCATCACTGTTTTGTTTGCTGATGATAAAGCTGCGGCTTTCGGCAATGCGGCTGTCCGCTCCGCCAAGTCCAGCGGCTAAGTAGGCCAAGATGCCAAAGATATCGTCATTGACCAAGTTGATATCGCCAATCTGGTTTTGCTGGCGCGTACCGTCTAACTGACTGACAAGGTTTACGCTATTGATCGCGTAGGGATTCCCTTTCGCGGCCGTGACGCCTAAGATGGCGCGCTCAATGTCGGTCGGTGCGCTCAGGCCAGTGACGGTGATAGCACTGGCATCCAAGCCATCAGCATTGCCAGCGGCAAGAGCCATCATGACCCAGCCATCGCGCGGCTGATTTTTTAAATACTGCACGGTCGCGGCCGGTACCGCGGCTTGTGATGGAAATAAACCGACAAGCAAAACAACCCCTGAAAGAACGACCGCTAAAGCGACAAGCATCCGTTTCATATCCC
>CAYHTI010000063.1:0-5027 GCA_964359515.1 uncultured Gammaproteobacteria bacterium
ACCTAACCGCTAACAGCTAAAACCTGCCCTTAGTATCCCTCCAACATATGCGATTTCCCGTGCATTTTTATGCGACTAAGCGCTTTAGCTTCAATTTGGCGGATGCGTTCGCGAGTGACGGCAAATTCCTTGCCTACTTCTTCCAAAGTATGCGTCACTCCGTCCGTGAGGCCGAAGCGCATTACTAGGATCTTTTGTTCGCGCGGGCTGAGGCTCTTGATGATATCGCGGACATGGTCCTTGAGCAGCTGCAAGCCGGCAGAACGGTCAGGCATCATGTTCTTTTCGTCTTCGATGAATTCTTCAAGCGTGGAGTCCTCGTCATCGTCGCCGACCGGAGTTTCTAAGGAAACCGTATCTTGAGAAATCTTCATGATGTGGCGGACTTTGTCGACTTCCTCACCCATTTCAGCGGCGATTTCTTCCGGCAAAGGTTCACGGCCAAGGTCCTGGATCAAACGGCGCTCCACCTGCTGGAACTTATTGATGGTTTCTACCATGTGCACCGGGATACGGATGGTGCGGCTCTGGTCGGCCAAGGCGCGCGTGATAGCTTGCCTGATCCACCATGTGGCATAGGTCGAGAACTTATAGCCTTTGCGGTATTCGAACTTCTCCACAGCGCGGAACAATCCGATATTTCCCTCTTGGATTAAATCCAGCAAGGATAAAGATTTTCCCGTAAACTTTTTAGCGATAGAGACCACCAAGCGCAAGTTAGCTTCAATCAGCCGTTGCTTGGCCTCGGGGTCATTGCGCTCTTTCCGTTTCGCAAGGGCCACTTCTTCTTCGCCATTCAACAGGGGGACCTTACCGATTTCACGCAAATACATCTGGATCGAGTCGCTGGAAATATCGCTTAAGTCAATGCCCAACACGCGAGCTTTTTCCTCGCCCTTTTCTACTTTCTTTTCGCTGGGCAGCTGGAGCAAGCCGCCTTTTTGCTCAATCACGCTGACGCCGTAATCATGCAAGATTTCCAAAAAGTCCTCAAAGGCCTCGATATAGTCTTCAATTTCTGGGAATGCGTGCAAGACTTCATGCTCAGTCAAAAAGCCTCTAGACCTGGCCCGTTTCAGCAGGCGCTCCAAAATCTCTTGCGTTGGCGCAATGCCGGGAACCTGGGGCTCGCGCGGCTTTTTTTCCATGGCCGGCTTTTTCCCCTTTCGCAGCGGCTTACCCATCTTTTTGTTCGGTTTAGAAATGTGCTTCTTTTTGGACATAAGGAAACGAACGCAGTTCCGGCGCGACGGGCGGCCTTGCGCGTCAATTTATTCTAGGGACGACAATTTGGACGAGACGACGGAAAAATCCTTCATCAGCGATTGGATCGCCGTGTGGTCTTGCCGCGCTTCAGCCTCCTTGAGGTCCTGCTGGATATGATGCAGCTTGCGTGCAAGCTGCTTACGCTTTAAAAAAGTCAGGCGCGCGCCAATCTCCTGAGTCGCGTCAGGGACTGTCATGTCGGCGAATTCCGTTTCGCCAAACAACTGCAAGCGCGAAAATATGGTTTGCAAATCTGGATCAAGCCCTGTGATAAAGGCTTTATAGTTCAGGGGGATTTCCCCTGTATTGATGTCCGAAGCATAAAAGGATTTCCACAATTTGTAAAGGCGTACTAACACCTCGGGAAATGTTTCGTCATCGGGAAGGTCAACATTTTCAAGGGATTCCGGGCGCGCAATCAACAGTGCCAATAAATCGCTTAAAGCCCCTTCTTCCGCTGAAATTACCTGTTTTGCCTGCTTATTTGCTGCTGGAACGGCTACGGCAGCTTCCGTTTTAACCGGGCGAGACCCTGTCGCGGGCGCGTCCTGGCTTTTTAGGACGTCATACAGGGCTGACGCGCTAATCTGTAAATCGTCCGCTAAAAGACGCACATAATGGTCTTTTTCCACGGGATTAGGTAAATAGCGCAATATCGCTAGTACTTCAGCGGCAATCTTTTTCTTTCCATCTGGAGCGCGCTGGTCATGCTGCTTTAACGCGCGCTGGATCAACGCGTCCATAACGGGTTGCGCGGCGCCAATGGCGTCTTTCCAAAGTTGCGGATCCTTGCGGATGCACTCGTCTGGGTCTTTACCGTACGGCAGGGACAACACTTTAACATTCATGCCCGCTTTCAAAGCTAATTCAATTCCGCGCCGGGCAGCCATCATTCCGGCGGCGTCAGCATCGAACGAGAAGACCAAGGTGTCCGTAAAACGCTTTAGCTGCGCAATTTGCAATTCTGTAAATGCCGTACCAGACACAGCCACGACATTCTTGATACCAGCTTGGTGCGACGAAATCGCATCCATGTTGCCCTCCACCACGACCACGCAACTCTGGTCTTTGATGGCCTGCTTCGCCTCACTTAAGGCAAAGACCACGCTGCTTTTATCGTATAACTCGGTCTGGGGCGTGTTGATATATTTGCCGCCAACAAAGTCCTTGGCAATAGCGCGGGCCGTAAAGCCCACAATGCGCCCATTCGTGTCGCGCAGCGGAATCGTCAAACGGCCGCGGAAACGGTCATAGTAACTTTTACGCTCTTCATTGTAGACGGCAACACCGGCCTGGGCGGCATCAGCCGCTGAAAACCCGCGCTCTTTTAAGAATGTCAGCAAAACGTCCCAGGTGTCTGGGGCGTACCCAATCAAAAAATGGCGGATCGTTTCTTCGGACAAGGCACGTTCTTTCACATACGACCTTGCCGGGTCTGATTGCGGATGTTCGAGTAAAATCTTGTTAAAAAATTTAGCGCTGAGTTCCAGTATTTCACGCAGCTTTTGTTTTTTATCGGCGACTTGCGGGCTAATTTTTTCAATCTTGACCCCGGCGCGATCGCCAAGCAGCTTCAAGGTTTCGTAAAAATCCAACCCTTCTACTTTTTGCACAAAGCTAAACATATCCCCGCCCTCATTACAGCCGAAACAATGCCAAATCTGCTTGGTTTGGCTCACCATGAAGGAGGGACTATTTTCGCGATGGAACGGGCACAGGCCTTTGTGGTTCGCGCCGGACTTTTTTAAAGCCACGTATTGCTGCACGACATCCACGATGTCCAATCGCTGCTTGATTTCATCGACTTCACGAGACATAGCAGGCCAATCAAATTATTTGGCCGCTTGCTCCTCGGCTGTCAGGGTTACCTTGGTTTTTGTCTGAGGATAATCACCAAATACGGCGTCAAAGCTCGGCGCATCAACATAATACCCGACCTGGTCGCTGCTGCGCACAACCAAATAACGCTCATTCGTGTCCGTATAAACATTCCAAATGACTTTGCGTTCAAACGTTTCCGGTGTACCGACCTCGATTGTGACCGTGGCGAACGTGCTCTTGTCTTCAGCCGCAGCCTGCTCTTCTTTCGTTGGGAACGCGACCGCGCGCAATGCCGTGATGCTGCCAAGGTATGATTGGGTTTTTTCCTGATCAACACTGACGGGCGCTAAGCGGTTTGTGCCAAGGGTCACGCTGTCTTTTCCCACGATAAGGTCCCACTGGATCTGGTTTTCTGCATATTGGATACGGCGAGCTTGGCTGGTTTCAAAATCAGCAAGGGAGCGGTCGCGCCAGGTAGCGATGTCTTCGGTCACGAAATAGCGTTGCACGCCGGAGAGGACATAGACCTCGTCACGATCGGGCAAGCGCACATACACTGCGTCGCCGCCAGCGGTTTTTCCTAAAATCAAATCTTGCACAATGCTGTTTTGCTTCAACAAGCTGAGTGTCACCCACTTGCTATCCACTTCAAACCTATCAAAATTCTCCGGATTGGTTGAGGCTCGCGATGTGACTGAAGCTTTAGACAGTTGCTCAAAAAACTGCTCGATACGCGAGGCATCGGCCGGTAACCCGTCTACCAGCCATTTCCCGTTTTCTTGTTTGAAGACCATCTGTTTCTCGCCAGCAAACACAAAACGCATTTCGTCTACACTGTCTTTGTTCCAGCGCGCCGTTTGAAATCCTTCAGGTGCTGTAAATGTTTGGTTATCGCGATACGACCGTAAACCGGCATACCCAAGGACGAGGACTAGCAATACCGCGACAAGGGTCAGCAATCTTTTCATACGAGAAGGTACATTAAACGGATAAGGTGTAGCGGCGGCGGCGATACAGACGGAAAGCGCCAAACGCGGCCAAGACAATGGGAACGGCAATAATATTGCCCCACTTATAAGCAGACTGTTGTCGCTTGGACTCCCAAATTAACGCTGCGGGCTGGCTTTGTTTGCTGCGAATAGAAACCAGCGCGTCATTTTGCGTCAGCCAATCAATCGCGTTCAGGATCAACACCAGATTCTGCGGGTACTGGTCTAAGACCGAATTATCAAGGAAGCCGTCATTGGCGACGACGACCCAGCGCCCATTTGGCTGGCCTTCCTCAGCCGGCACTTCTTCCACGGCCGCAGCCAAGACAAATGATTGCTTGGCGGCAGCGGCAAAATCCGGCAGTGCGGTCGGGTTGAGCTGAAAACCGGAAGTGAAGTGCGAAGCTTGTTCCGTCGTGGACACCAGGGGCGTGATTAGGGCCGTGCTAGATTCGGCAATCGTTAAGGAGCTCGGCCAGGGCAGCATTACTTGTTGCACATTGCCGGTAAGGATGTGGCGGCCGACATTGGCCCTTACCCAGTACGGATATGGGTAAAAATATTGGGACACGCCATCGCTGAAGCGTACCGTCTCGTGGCTTGCCAAATCGGCCACCACGTCTTTTTGGACGGTCACACCGGCTTTGGCCAGCAAGGCCTCAAGCCCCGTGTCTTGCGCTGCCACATTTAAGTTTTGCTGGTCCACGACCGTACCCGAAAGGAAAAACAAAATTTTACCGCCTCGCTTAACATATTGCTCAAGCTCGGCAATCGCCGCGGCCGAAAACTTTTGCGTTGGGGCAGCCACGATCAACACATCGATGCTTTCATCAATCTGGTCAACGGCAGCTCCTTCCTCGGCAGCCGAAAGCTGGATTTGTTCAACCACGAAGACCTCACGCAGTTGCTGGGAAAATGATGCCCAAGCATCCAAGCCCTTGCCGCCAAAAT
>CAYHTI010000064.1:0-5023 GCA_964359515.1 uncultured Gammaproteobacteria bacterium
CAACCAGATCGTTCTCAGCCAGGACCTGAATCGCATTTTGATCCAGGCTGAAAAAGAGGCCCAAAACCTTTCCGACGAATATATCAGCACGGAGCATTTGCTTCTTGCCATGACCGTGGAGCGCTCCCCTGTTTTGGGCATCCTGGCCGCTCAGCAAGTGGAATACGATTCTATTTTGAAAATTCTCGTTGATGTCCGCGGCTCACACCGGATCACCGACCCTGAGCCCGAGTCAAAGTACCAAGCCCTTGAAAAGTACGCCGTGAACATGACACGGCTGGCGCGCGAAGAAAAATTAGACCCGGTCATTGGGCGGGACGATGAAATTCGACGCGTCATGCAGGTGCTCAGCCGCCGCACCAAAAACAACCCCGTACTGATCGGCGAACCTGGCACTGGAAAAACAGCGATCGCGGAGGGACTTGCCCAGCGAATTATTAGTGGCGACGTACCGGAGTCCTTGCGTAACAAGGAGCTTGTTTCCCTTGATCTTGGTTCGTTGATCGCTGGCACAAAATTCCGCGGCGAATTTGAAGACCGTTTGAAAGCGGTACTTAAAGAAATCAAAAGCTCAGATGGAAATATCATTCTTTTCATTGATGAGTTGCACACTTTGATTGGCGCTGGCGCCATGGAAGGTTCCATGGACGCCTCCAACATGCTCAAGCCTGCCCTCGCGCGCGGCGAACTGCATGCGATTGGCGCGACCACGCTTAAGGAATACCAAAAGTACATTGAAAAGGACGCGGCCCTGGAGCGACGTTTCCAGCCCGTCTATGTGGGCGAGCCAACCGTCGAGGACACGGTGGCTATTTTGCGCGGCATTAAGGAAAAATATGAAATCCATCATGGCGTGCGCATCACGGACCAAGCAATCATTGCGGCCGCGAATCTTTCTGTGCGCTATATCACGGATCGCTTTTTGCCAGACAAGGCTATCGACTTGATCGACGAAGCCACCTCGGCCTTACGCATGGAAATCGACAGCATGCCGATTCAGCTGGATAAATACAAACGCCAGATGATCAAGTACGAAATCGAACGCGCAGCGCTGAAAAAGGAAAGTGATGCGCATTCGCAAGAGCGCCTTGCTGAACTTGAAAAAGAAATCAGCGAGCTGAAAGAGAAAAGCAATGAACTGGAAATCCAGTGGCAGACGGAAAAGGAAATCATTACGGAAATCCGCCAAACCAAGAAAGACATCGATCGCCTAAAGCAGGAAGCGGATATCGCGGAACGCAATGTGGATCTGCAGAAAGTCGCCGAAATTCGGTACGGACGCATCCCTCAGCTCGAAAAGGGCCTACAGTCTTTGCGCGACAAGCTCATTAAAATCCAAAAGGATCACCGCATTCTCAAAGAAGAGGTTACGGAAGAAGATATTGCCAATGTCGTCTCTCGCTGGACAGGTATTCCCGTCAGCAAGATGCTGCAAACGGACCTGCAAAAGCTCCAATTCGCCGAAGCCGAACTGGCGAAGCGCTTAGTCGGTCAAACGGAAGCAATTACAGCCGTCGCTAATGCCTTGCGCCGTTCCAGCGTTGGCATTGCCGATGAAAACCGGCCGATCGGCAGCTTTATGTTTGTCGGCCCGACTGGCGTCGGCAAAACTGAGCTTGCCCGCGCCCTGGCGGAGTTCATGTTTAATGACGAAAAGGCCCTCATTCGCATTGATATGTCCGAGTATATGGAGCGCCACGCGGTGTCGCGTCTAGTTGGCTCGCCTCCTGGCTATGTCGGCTATGACGAAGGTGGACAGCTCACTGAGCGCGTGCGACGCCGCCCCTATTCTGTCGTGCTCTTCGATGAAATTGAAAAGGCTCACCCAGAAGCCTTTAACATACTCTTGCAAGTGCTGGACGATGGCCGGCTCACTGACGCCAAAGGGCGCACGGTAAATTTCAAGAACACAATTATCATCCTCACCTCAAATGCTGGCTCGGATGTAATCGACAAATATGCCATCGGCTTTGGCAGCAGCGAAAAACGCGGTAAAGCCGAGCATGACCGCTCCTATGACGAAATGAAAGACCGCATTCAAGAGGCAATCCGTCAGCAATTTAAGCCCGAGTTCCTCAACCGCCTGGACGATATCATTATCTTCCACCATCTCAGCACCAGCGACCTTCGCGCAATTGTCGACTTCCAATTGGACCTCGTGGCAAAACGCCTGGCAGGACGCGATATTCGCATCGTCGTTACCGATAAGGCAAAGGATTACTTCGTGGAAAAAGGGTTCAGCAGCGTATATGGGGCACGACCGCTCAAGCGGTTGATTCAACACGAAATCCTTGATGAGTTAGCTAAACGGCTCATTGACGGATCCGTCAAAGACGGTGACAGTCTCTCGGTCGATGTGAAAAAAGGCAAGCTCCAGCTCCATGTCTAACAGCGCACAAAAGACCCGGTAACGCCGGGTCTTTTGATTGAAGCAAGGCGCATTATATGCTACCATCGATGCACTATGAAACATCGAATTATCGCCACATTGACTGTTGTTGCTTTGCTTTTGCCCTCGGTAGCCCCCTTACGCGTATCTGCTTCAGTTTTCGACCCTGGTTTAATCATTTCTGAACAAGAGCTGTTTAACCAATCGACCATGTCGGTCGAGGATATTCAGCGATTTTTGGACAATCATGAGGGCGTGCTTAAAAATCATGTTGACGTTGATGTCGACGGCCTGCTCAAAACCGCAGCCATGATCATCGCAGATGCGTCGGCTCGACATAGTATCAATCCGCAATATCTCCTTGTCCTTTTGCAAAAGGAACAAGGCCTCATCTCCGACCCAGAACCGAAAGACACGCAAATTGCCTGGGCCACCGGGTACGCGGCTTGCGATACCTGCGATGTAAACCATCCTGTCATCGTTAAATTCAAAGGATTCCCCAAACAAGTGGATCGCGCGGCCTGGAGAACACGATATTTTATCGAGCACCCGGACGAGTTTTTTTATAAACCAGGACAGACCTATCAGATCAGCGGCGAGCAAGTACTCCTCAAAAACCCGGCCACCGCCGCTTTGTATAACTACACACCGCATATCAACGGCAACCGCATTCTTTGGAAGCTGTTCATTTCGTGGTTCCGGCCGACTACGCACCCAGATGGCAGCCTCTTGCAGCCGGTCGGTGAACCGGGCGTTTGGCTCATCCAGCAGGGGCAGCGTCACCCGTTTACGAACAGCACAGCCTTTACCTCACGCTATAAGGACTCCCAGATTATCGCGGTGGATCAGAACGCTCTCGAGCAATACCCGATTGGGGCTCCAATCAGCCATCCAGAATTCGCGCTCATTAAAACAGCCGATGGCAAAACCTACTTGCTTGTAGGCAAGGAAAAGCGGCTCATCTCTAATGCCGCTGCTTTCCGCCTCCTTGGCTTTTCAGCTGACGAAGTCGAAGACGGGACAGAAGCGAGCCTGGCCTATTTCGCGGAAGGTTCTCCTATCACGGAAGCAACGACGCAGCCGCTTGGTGCCCTGCTGCAAGATCCGCAATCATACGGCGTCTATTATGTCTTAGATGGAGTAAAATATCCGCTCACAGCACCAGAATTGCTCAGCTTAAATTTCCCCCAACTCCGCGTCAGAAAGGCCACAGCGGAAGAACTTGATCGCTACGCAAAGGGGGCACCTGTTCTGTTGCAGGATGGTCTGATCGTAAAGGCGCCGCAAGATCCGCGCGTCTATGTAATTGCTAACGGGAAGAAGCTTCCTATCTACTCTGAATACAGCTTCAACTCGCTTGGCTACCAATGGAAAAATATCTCCACCGTCAGCCAGGCATTATTGGACCTGCACCCCACGGGCGATCTTTTGCGGGTAGAGCCGCTTACGGATGAAGAAATCACGACAAATCGGATCTAGATCCACTATTGCCTTAATGAGTCGCTATGCTGTCCTACGCATGCCTACTGCCGCATTCGCCCCTTCTGCTAACATCAGCAAACAGCGCGACAAACCCTTTCCCGCAAACACGGGCGGCTCTTGCGGCTATGGCTGCTGAAATGGGTAAACAAGGAATTAAAACGATTGTCAGTATTGCCGCGCATGCTCGTTACGAGCGCGACGGCTTTTCCCTATCAATCGCCCCGTCCTTATCCATTGATTTCAGCCCATTCGGCGACCTGGCTAGCCGCCTGGAGCTTAAGCCGCATTGGCCGATGTACCACAGGCTGCGCGAGCGCGCCATTAACGCTGACGTACCCATCCATCCGCTTGATGAGGAGCATCTTGACTACGGCCATGGCATTCCCCTTTGGCTGCTGCAACTCTCTTGGCCTAGGCTGGATGGATGCCGTATTTTAGCGATTAATGACCATGATAGCGCCAGCCACGAGCAACGGCTGAAACTTGGCTCGTTGCTCACGGAGGTCATTGCCGAACGAACTGAACCTGTTGCCGTAATTTGTTCTGGCGATTTACACACAACTCGCCCCGATGCCCTGCCTTGGGATACGGTCAAATCCAGCAATGAACAGCTCAGAGCCAAAATAAACGCATTATTCACCAACGCCGGTGCTGCGCCCAAAATTGACGATATCACCTGCCTGACCGGCCCATCCGCTATTTTGCACGGCATGTTACTGCGCGAAAAACTCGCCCTGACTGAAAAAAGTTTTGAGCACGCAGCGCCTACGAGCTTTCTCTGCTCGTCCTATGTTTGCTGATATTGTTCCCATCATACGGCTCCCGAAGCGACAGCGCGTGTTCACCTACCGAATACCGGACGACTGGGCCGCGCTTCAACCTGGTACCCTCGTCAGGGCTCCTTGGCGATCTAAAGCGGTTGACGGTATTGTCGTGTCAACAAGCCCAGTAACCAATATCAAGCGCACGCACATTCTTTTGAAGCGACACGAGGCAACACCCAGCTGGACGACGGCGCACTTAGACGCTTTTACTGAATGTGCAGAAAGACTTTACTGCTCCTATCCTGACTTGGCATCGCAGTTCCTGCCAGACGTACCGAAGCGCGGCCCAGCAAAACCCACAATCACACCGACCAACGAGCTGCCCGTT
>CAYHTI010000065.1:0-620 GCA_964359515.1 uncultured Gammaproteobacteria bacterium
TTAAACGTCCTTAGGTTCTGGATTCCCGCCTCCGCGGGAATGACAGAAAAAATGTATGAAAAAAACAAACTCACGCAAGTCCATCACTGGCCTACCCTATGACATTATTGCTATCGGTGACGCCACCATGGACATGTTTTTGGGGTTGAATACGGTTGGAAGCCGTGTTTGCCGCAAGGATACGGAGCAGTGTTTTCTCCAGTTGAGCTATGCCGATAAAATCGAGGCGGATTTCCAAGAATTTGCCACGGGCGGCAATTCAGCAAATTTGGCCATTGGTTCATCCCGACTTGGCTTGAAAGTCGCCTTTTACCCCGAATTAGGCAAAGATGAAATTGGCGATATTTTAAAACATGCCATCGCCCGTGAGGGGGTGTCGGAAGAGTATGTAAGGCGCGAGCGTGGCCTGACGAATTTCCACGTGGTATTAAACCATGAGGCCGAGCGCACCATTATCATCTACCACAATAAGCGGCGCTACCAGTTGCCGAGATTGAAGCGTTCAGCGTGGATCTATTACTCCTCAATGGGCGAGGGATTTGAAGCCATCCAGCCAGCTTTGATCAAGCATGCAAAACAGCACAAGGTAAAGATTGGTTTTAACCCGGGCACCCTTCAGC
>CAYHTI010000065.1:630-4976 GCA_964359515.1 uncultured Gammaproteobacteria bacterium
GCTGTATTTAAGGTGATAGAGCCCGTTTTAAGAGTCACGGAAGTATTAATTGTGAACAAGGAGGAGGCTCATCGCTTGCTTGGCCTAAAGCATAATGGCGTCGATTTTAAGGCTTTATTAAGGCAGCTCCAGCAAGTCGGCCCGCGGCAGGGTGTTGTCACCGATGGTCCTAACGGGGCTTATGCTTTTGATGGCAAGCGGTTTTGGTCCATGCCGATTTTTGAGGTGCCCGTCATTGAGCGTACCGGCGCGGGCGACAGTTTTTCTACCGGGGTTATCGCAGCCCTTGCGGCTGGAGAAAGCATGAAAGAGGCCTTGCGTTGGGGGACATTTAACTCAGCGTCCGTGATTCAAGATGTTGGTCCGCAAAAGGGTTTGCTCAAGAAGTCTGAAATGCAGAAGTTTTTACGCACGCATAAAGACGTGCAGGCGAAGGAGCTTTAATTGCTATTCCTGCGCCCTCTGTCATTCCCGCGGAGGCGGGAATCCAGAACCTAAGGACGTTTCACGTTGTTAGTGGATCCCCGCCTCCGCGGGGATGACAGACAGTGTTAAGACGACAAAGGAGACCGACAAATTATGCTAGTCCCGGGTTCAAAAATCCTCAAAGCCGCCCAAGACGGACAATATGCCGTGCCAGCTTTTAATATTAACAACCTCGAAATTCTGGAGGGTGTTATGCAGGCGGCCGTTGAGCTGCGTTCTCCGGTTTTCATTTCTACAAGCCAGGGCGCGATCAGCTACGCAGGTATGGAATATCTTGGCGCCATGGTGCGCGTGGCAGCGAAGGAGCGCGTGCCAATTGCTTTGCATTTAGATCATGGTACGGACCTGTCCATCGTGCGTGCGGCTATCAATTCTGGCTATTACACATCAGTGATGTACGACGGTTCAGCGCTCTCTTACGCCGACAATTTGGCTGCCACAAAAAAAGTCGTGCAGCTGGCCCATGCCAAAGGCATTTCCGTTGAAGCCGAATTGGGTGCGATCGGCGGGAAAGAAGACCACATTGATATCCGTGCGGACCAGGCACGCCTCACGGATCCGGACAAGGCCAAAGATTTTGTGAAGCGCAGCAAGTGCGACTCGCTTGGCGTGGCAATTGGCACGGCGCATGGGGCGTTCAAGTTTTTGGCAAAGCCCAAGCTCGACCTGAAACGCTTGGAGCAAATTCGCGACCGTGTATCCGTGCCGCTTGTGCTGCATGGAGCAAGCGCGGTGCCGGCAAACTATATTGCCATGGCTAACAAGTATGGAGGCCGCATCAAGGGAGCGAAAGGGAATAGCGACCTGGAAATTCGTCAGGCGATTATTCGGGGTATATGCAAAATCAACATTGATACGGATTTGCGTGTGGCTTTTACTGCAGGTATTCGCCGTCACTTGGCTAAGAATAGCGAAAATATTGACCCGCGTGGCTATTTAAGCGAGGGAAAGCAATATGTTTATCTCATCGCCAAGCACAAAATGAAGCTATTTGGCAGCATCGGCAAGGCGTAGAATTGTCTTGTTTTCATTGACAAAATTGTGTAAATATTGTTCAAAAGCCCTTTTAAAGGGTTTTTTGTTTGAAAAGGCCTAGTTAATTGTTCTTGACAAAGAGTTTAAAATCTGGTAAGGTCGCAGGTCAAGATTTAGATCTTGCCTTTTGTAAAAGATTCATTCACCTTGAAAAAGGTCGTGAAACCAATCTGTATGGAAATGCACGAAATCATCAAATTTCTCAAGCGCAAGTGGCCCACGGTCGCGATTTTTGTGCTGGGTACGGCCAGCTTGGCATTTCTGTTCAGTGTGGTGCAGCCCCAGAAGTATCGCGCTGAACAGCGTTTCCTTGTCGTGCAAACCTATGCCGAAGACGTTGATCCGTATGCCGCTTCTCGTTCTACGGAGTATCTGACCAATTTGCTGAGCGAAGTTATGTATTCCCAGAGTTTCATGAATCAGGTGTTTACGGCTGGTTTCGGCGTAGATAAGAACAGCTTTCCTACACAGGATAAGAAGCTAAAGAAAGCCTGGCAAAAGGCACTGCGCAACCGCGTGCTTGGTGACACGGGTATTCCCGATGTGTCCGTTTATCATGAAGACCGCTACCAGGCTGAGCAGTTAGCCTTAGCCGTAGGACAGGTGCTGCGCACGAAAAACAGCCAATATCATGGCCTCGGACGTGCTGTGCAAATTCAGATTATCGACCAGCCGAGTGTTTCTCTGCGTCCTGAACAGCCAAACATTCTCTTGAACACGGCTGCTGGCGCCGTACTCGGATTACTGGCTGGCCTCGCGTTTATCTACCTGTTTCCCAAGCATGCTTTCCGTTTCGGTCGCGATCCATATGATTTGGTCGTACCGACGATCGACGGACTTGGTGCTCCAATTGCCATGCCTCGTGTGCGCCGCCATGCTGCCGCCAGCCTGCGCATGGAACCGGAAATTGGCTATGCGGTCGCTTCCACTGAGCCGCCCGCAAACTTGCCGATTGCTTAAGCCTATAAACGATCAATGAAAAACGTCCTCGATAAGAGGACGTTTTTTGTTGCTACAAAGTCATGGTTTCATTGTTTATATCTTGTCATCCCCGCGTCCCGAAGGGATCTCCGCACACTAATAAGTTGCGGAGACAAGCGGGGATCCCCTCCTTGTAACAGGTACAAGGCTTTAGCAGGGGATTCCCACCCCGCCTGCCAGCGCCTGAGCCCACCTAGACTGGATAGTAGTAATAGACGAGCGCAGCGATGGCGGGCAGGCTCCGAGGGAATGACACGAGTTCGCCACATAACCATGAAACACTGAAACCTTGGAACAATGACGGAACGCATGATATACTGGGGGCAAGTTAATCTCTCCTTATGATGCGAAAATTCTTTTCAGGGCTATTTTTGAGCCTAAGTATAATGACCTTGGTTGCGGGCGTGGCGCAGGCGCAGCTGCAGAATAATTTACTTGGCGATAAGGATAAGGGCAGTGAGTTTAGCGCTGCGAAGATTTTTGGTAGTGTTTATAAAACTGACACCGACCTCAAGCAAAGCCTGCCGCAGGCGGTGGGTTCCATTATTGGCATGGTTCTCGCTTTTACTGGGTTGGTCTTGCTGGTCATCATGGTCTACTCCGGTATCATCTGGCTGACGGCTGGCGGTAATGAAGAAAAGGTAACCGAGGCCAAGGCGCGTATTAAGAATGCTGTCATTGGTATGGCAATTGCCTTGAGCGCATTTATTATCACAAATTTTGTGGTACAGGCTCTGACTTCTTCGTTGGGGCAGACTGGTACGCCTAGCGGTGGAGCTGGTCCAGTTAGTGATGCGAAGTAAAGAAAATTCCTATAAACGAAGAAGAGGGCGGACCACATGGGTACGCCCTCTTTTTCTTTCAGACCCCTCGCGGAGTCCTACGGAGGCCTTATCGCCTTGCGGCGAGTTCGGCCAGGTCGGGGTTACGGTACTCGAGGCTCGCATCCCCCCCGCCCAGAAGGATGGTCGCGCGGCTGAACCTGTGCGGCTGCCAGGTTCCGGCGGTGCCGTACCGGACATAGATCGTCATACCTGCGGGAACGATCAGCTTCTGGCGCTGGATGCCGTCGACCGTGAGCAGATGGACGCCGCCCGAGGTGTTGTACACCCTGGTGCAGCGGCCGATCTGACGATCGCCAGCGCCCGGAACCGTGAAGGTCTGATCGCGCTCCTCACCCCAGCGGCGGATCCGCAGCGTCGTGTTGGTCCCCTCGCTCACGTTGAGCGTCAGGATGTCCACGTCGCACGGAGCGCCGATGTTGCTCGGATCCTGCAGCTGACGGATGAGCCCGTTCATCTGCTGGCTCTCGCCGACCAGAGCCGCGATGCGCTCCTCGAGGCCGCGCACCTGGGCCGTGTGCGCCGCCGCCTCCTCGCTCGCCCTACGACCCGCGGCCGCCAGCTGATCGCTCAGACTGTCAACCTCAGGCGTCAGGCGCTTGAGCTTGGCCTTGGCCTCGGCGAGCTGGTCGTGGAGAGCCGGGAGCTCCGACAGGTTGTAGTCCCCGCGGAGTTCCCCCAGCGTCATCTCGACCCTGCGCTGCTCCCTCTGCGCGAGGTCCCTGGCCTCGATGGCCGTGGACACGTCGCCCTGGAGCACGCGGACGCTCTCCTGGAGCACCTCGATCTTGCGGTCGCGCTGGCTGATCTGCGACCGGGCCTCGGCCGTCACCAGCTTGGTGAAGAAGGCCGAGACGAACTGGCCGCAGAGCCAGAGGCCGCCGATGATGGCGAGGATCGCCACCGTCCACATGAGCCACTTCGGCCAGCCGGTGTTGCCGGCGGCCGCGACCACCGGGGCGACGGGCGCCACGGGAGCCGGGGGCACGACCGGAGCCACCA
>CAYHTI010000066.1:0-4933 GCA_964359515.1 uncultured Gammaproteobacteria bacterium
GCCGTGATGTAAATAGCATACCCCCTGTCTAAACGCGGTGTATTACTGATGCACGGTGAAGATGTGCAAACCTGTACGGTCGGCGTTGCGAGCGTCACGCCGTCCCATTCGCTCACCGCCACTTCAAGGGACTGTCCGCTTGTCCATTCCATGGAAAAACTTTCTACCTGGGCGGCTTGGTCGGTCTCGCCCGTATTATAAAGATTTACGACAACGGTTTCGTCTTTCGCGACAAAATCAAAGACAAATTCAGCATCCGTCTGTTTGGCAAGACGCGTCCAAGTCGATCCGCCGCTGAGTGCACCTGATGTGGCTAAGTCAAAAGCCTGTTCCCCCAACTTGAACATACGATAGACCGCGTCTTCCGCCGCAGTCTCGCTCGCGTAGAACGCCGTGATCCCCTTATCCGCAACCTGTGCCAAGCGTAATTCACGAACAATCACCGTGCCTAATACCAACGCCGCGCTCAATACGAGCGCCATCATGACGAGGGCTAAGAGCAAAAGCACGCCGGATGGCTGTTGTCTTTTCATATATTAACGTAATAGCACTCGGCTAGAGATGGTCGTCTGGACAAATTTTGTGCCCAACTCGGCTGCGCTGCCCGCCGAACTTTGTAAACCGAGGACGATCGTCACGCGAGGTTGGATATCATACGTATACACGCCACCAACTTCCGTCAACGGGCTTTCCGGAGGATCAACATAAAATTGGATACCGACCAAACGGATACGCTTTGAAGTCATGGGCTGAAATGTCGTGCCTCCATCTTCGCTGATCTCCAGGCAAGGCGTACTGGCCTGGCTTGGGCAAACCGTATTGTTAAAATCCGTGTCACTGGCCCGGATAATGACACTCCGACCGCGCTCATCGACAATGGCCAGGGCGTCGGTTGGTTTGGCAATCGCTGCGCCGTAAGCAGCGTAATCGATTTCACCAGACCTGACACGCTCAACAATGTTAGACAGCAAGACGCGGGCATCGCTTTGCACGGCCTGGGAACTTTCCGCGCGGCGCTGGGCGCGATTCGAAATCAAAAACAAGTCGGCGACGATCACGCTGGCCGTGGCAAAAACCGCCGTGGCGACAATCATCTCCATGAGGGTAAATCCGCGGACATTTTTTCGTATACGCATCATAGGCTAGCGCCAATCATAAATAACGCGCTCAGAACGTACCTGCCGCGTGTTCGACCCATCCTTCCACTGAACGGTTGAAACGACGCGTACCTGATCAGGTACGCTAGCATCCAAAATCAACAGTCGACGAAATACCGTAGCATTGCCCGCTGGCTGCACCGTAGCCTGGCGATAGAGGCCACCCTGTTGGTACAAAATCGTCGTATTTTCAGCAAAGGCGTTGGGTGTGAAATCGAAAGCCCATGTGCCAGTCGCTGAATCGAAAGCAGCGATAGCCGTTTGGTCTCCGCCGCCATCGAGCCCGTCATCAAAAGCATTGCCAGCCAAATAATTACTGTCGCGCGTATTCACGGCAACTTCGATGCCCTCCCAAGTCAAGTGGAGGGCAATCATACGATCCAAACTCGTGCCGCTGCTGCGTAAGCTATAAGCGATCAAGGTAATCGCCCCGGCCAGACCGGTAATAATCACGCCCAAAGCGATGGTGGTCTCAATTAAGCTTTGTCCGCGCGGGATTGCCATATTAAGAAGAAATTTGTCCGGAAACCTGGTTAATCGTCACATTGCTTGTTTCCGTAGACCCGCGCACGCCGATCGTGATTGCGGCAACGCCCGCCTCTGAACAGATATTGTTAAAGCACACACTGCCGGTAGGCGGGCGAAAAAGAAAAACACTTGGGTTCCCCGTTGACACGGTGTCGATGAAAGCTTCATTACCAAGCGTGATCGTTTGTATGACTTCAGCTGGCTGCTCCATGGTGAAATTGGCGTTTTGGTCGGCGAACAATTTCACTTCGCAAGGCGGAACAGCACATGTTTCGATATAGACGCCATACCCTCCAGCCGGGACGCTCCCCGCAAAAGATTCGCCCGACATGGCTTGTACTTGCGCCTGTCTCAACAAAGACGCGAGATTTACCGTTTGCCCGCGCAATTGCCTCTTCGGACTATTGCCGCGCAAATTTGCGACTGCCGCAGCCGTGATCAAACCAAAGATCGTTATGACCACTAGCAATTCCACCAATGTAAAGCCCTGCTTCATAAAAAACCGAGATACCAAACAAGAAGGTCTTTGCCAAACCACAACGTGACAAGTGTGCCGACGGCCAGGAATGTCCCGAACGGAATTGTTTGCCCAAGCTTTTTACGGCCCGAGGAAATCAAGGCTATCGCGACAACCGCGCCGACAAGATACGAGACAAATAGCCCAATCAGGATCAGGGGCCAGCCAAGCAATGCACCCATCAAGGCTCCAAAGCGGATATCCCCGCCGCCGATCCACCGGCCAGAGGACAGAAGGTATTGTAGCAAAAAAAAGCCGCCGCCGAGGACGATCCCAATTACGAGCGAAATGATCCCCATTCCTGTTAGATATGATAGGATGGCGAAGATCAAAATCGCCGGTAAAGTGACCTCGTCTGGCAAGAGCATGTAGCGCAAATCATAGGCAAAAAGGAACAAAAGTACGGCAATCGCGAGCCAATCGCGCAGCAAGTGAACGAGCTGCGCTTGGTTCCACGCCGCCAGGTCGGTCGACACGTGCAGATAGAATGACGCGACGAATAGCACCGCAGCAGCGAGTTCGACTGCTAGGTACGCTTTAGGAATTGGCTTCTTACACATGCGGCAGCGCCCATGCAAAACATAAAAACTGACGATGGGAATGAGATCAAACCAGGCAAGAACGCGTGAGCAGTGCACGCAGCGAGAACGGTCGGAAACAATTGATTTGCCGTGCCGCAAGCGGTACATGGCCGCGTTGAGAAAGCTACCAATGCTGGCGCCGAACAAAAACACGAAGATAGTGACAATGAATTGCATAAAACCATTGTAGCACGGGCAAAGAAAACACCGCACCAAGAGCTGCGCTCTGGTGCGGTGTTTTTAGCTCAGATCAGGTCTTTACTGGATGCCGGTCGGCGAGGCGGTGAGCGTGCCGCTTAGGCCGGAAACCGTACCCTCTAACTGAAAATCAACTGAATAGGTTGTGCCGTCGGACAGGTAATCGTAACCAACCGTGGCTGGGGTCGTGAAGTTCGTAGGAACTTGGCCCATGTACACCGAAGATCCAGGTGTGGCGGCCGCCTCAAAACCGGCCGAGGTCAAAACGACCGCGCTGCCAGTGCCAAGCTCGAGAGCTGGGGCGACTTTGACGGGGTAAGCGCCCTGGTCCGCGAAATACAATTCAAGCGCGGTTTGGATTTGCTTGATATCGGAAATACGACGGGCGTCGCGGGCTTTGGAACGAGCCGATCCAAGGGAAACAACGGCTAAGGTCGAGAGCAAACCGATGATGGCGATAACCACCAAGAGTTCAACGAGGGTAAAACCTTTTGTTTGGTTCATACGCGAGGTCGTTACTCAGGGCGCCTTGCCCTTTTTCGACGGGCAAATACGCGGCATTAGATATAAAAAGTGGATGTGTTTATGATAGCACAGCAGGAAACTACAAGGAAGTGGAGAGTGTGTACATCGGCAAAATAATCGCAGCGACCATGACACCAACGGCTAGACCCATTAGGATCATGACGATAGGCTCGATCAAGGCGACGAGATTACGCACCAAGTTGTCGATTTCACGGCTGTAAAAGTCGGTTAAACGGTGCAAAATATCGTCTAAGCGCCCCGTCTCTTCGCCGACGGATAGCATCTGCGAAACCATATCCGGCACCTGGGGGCTTTTCACGAAAACGGAGGCGATCGAATTACCGTCGCGCACCGCATTCGTAGTTTTACCGATTAACTCCTCATAAACGGCGTTTCCCACAATATCCTTAATAACGGCTAAAGCGTCGACCATCGGTACCTTGCCTGAGCTGAGCGTGGAAAGACTTTGTGTGATGCGCACGACATACATTTGCCGAGAGAGCTTGCCCAAAACCGGCACGTATAATTTTATGAAATCAAACCAATAGCGTATGACCGGGTAGCGGAGGCTAAACTTGAACCCGACGCCGAAGGCCGCCAGCAAAATAAGCAAGAGCCACCAATAGGACTGCAAGACATCGCTCAGCCCGATAAGCATGCGCGTGGCAAGCGGCAATTCGACATTCGCTTCCCGCAAAATAGCCGTCATGCTTGGTACCACAAATACCATCATCAGCAAGCCGACGACGAAAATACCGCTGAGGATGAAAGCGGGATAAATCATGGCGCCGCGAATTTTTGATTTCAAATCGTAATCTTTTTCCAACTGGTCAGCAAGGTAATTCAACACTTCCGCTAACTGCCCGGATGTTTCGCCTGACCTGATAATACTCAGGTAAAATTTGCTGAAGAGCTTTGGATACTTGGCAAACGCCGATGATAAGCGCGCGCCGCCTTCAACATCATCCGCGACCTCGGAAACGATCTTCTTCAACTTGGGATTGCGCGTCTGCTTGACCAAAATGTGCAGGGCGTCTACGAGCGGCAAGGTCGCGTCGACCATGACAGCCAGCTGGCGCGACATGATCACCAGGTCCTTGCTTGTTACGCGCTGGAGAAAATCTAAATTGACCTGCCATGGCGCGATGCGTCGTACACTGACGCTGACGGGAATCAGGCCCTCATCCTTAATAAGCGCTAAAGCCGCAGCTTCACTGTCGCCTTCGACAATGCCGGTGACTATCTGCCCATCCTCATTCGTAGCCTGGAAATTATAAAAAGGCATACCTTATTCCTGCATGACGCGTAAGACTTCTTCCACCGTGGTCATGCCCTGCAAGCACCGCAAAAAACCGTCTTGCTGCATATTGATCATCCCCTGCTTTTTTGACGCCTCACCCAAATCGTACATCTTCTCACCATTCTCG
>CAYHTI010000067.1:0-4908 GCA_964359515.1 uncultured Gammaproteobacteria bacterium
CTCGATCAGCGGCTGACCTATACCTGCGGCTATTGGAAAAATGCGAACACACTCGACCAGGCGCAAGAAGCGAAGCTTGATCTTGTCTGCAAAAAAATTGGTTTGAAGCGAGGCGACCGGGTGCTCGATATCGGCTGCGGCTGGGGAAGCTTCGCGCGATTTGCCGCCGAACGCTACGGCGCAAATATTGTGGGTATCACCGTCTCCAAAGAACAAGCCGCCCTGGCCAAAGTGCGGTGCGAAGGCTTACCGGTTGAAATCCGTCTGCAAGATTATCGCGAAGTGAACGACAAATTTGACCATGTGATCTCGCTTGGTATGTTCGAGCATGTGGGATACAAAAATTACCGCGTGTACATGGAAACGGCCCGACGCGTCCTCAAGCAGGATGGCCTCTTCCTTTTGCACACCATCGGCGGCAACCGTTCTGTGCGACATACCGATCCTTGGATTGAAAAATATATTTTCCCAAACTCCATGCTGCCCTCGATCGCGCAAATCGCTGCAGCGGCCGAAGGCGTCTTCGTCGTGGAAGACTGGCACAACTTTGGCGCGGACTATGACAAAACGCTCATGGCCTGGCACTATAACTTTAAAAAAAACTGGCCTTCGCTCAAAGAAAAATATGGCGAACGCTTCGGCCGCATGTGGGAATTTTACTTGCTCGCCTGCGCGGCAAGCTTCCGCTGCCGCAAAAACCAGCTGTGGCAAACCGTCTTGTCCCCCAATGGAACAAAAGGCGGATATACTCCGATCAGATAAAAACTAAATAAAACGCCTCCGGGCAGGGTATAAACACTTGAAGCCTCATTGACAAAGTTCCTAATCCTGGCGGTTGTTCTTGGCCTAATTAATGCCGTGATACGGCCAATTTTCCTGCTTATCACCTTGCCCATTAATATCTTAACCCTTGGGCTCTTCACCTTTGTCGTCAATGCGTTGGTGATCATGCTGGCAGACAGCCTTACGCCCGGGTTTACGGTGAGTAATTTCTGGTGGGCTCTCATCTTCAGCTTGATCCTCTCGCTGATAAACAGCGTGCTTAAGGACGAAACGCCGCCGATGGTTTCAAGACCAAGTGCAAAATAAATAAGACTGAGCATCATACAGCGCTGGCCGATAAGGCTAGTGTTGTTTTATGTTATTCAAACGTATTGCCTGGAGCGCGGCCGTTTAAATCTTTCTTCTCTTTTGCATCACCAATCCGGATACGTTTTCCCAGTTGGAAAAGGGCCAAGCCATATACCGCCCCAAAATAAACGGAAAAAAGCAGCTCGAGCGCGATAATTCGCAATGGGTATGTGTCCCAATACATGAGCTGCCGCGAAAGGAATACATACGGTAGAAAAACGAGAATAGCAATGGCCACGCTTACCGTTACCTCAAGCTGCAGCCGATAAGGCGGCTGATGGCTTCCCCCGCTTTTAGGCTCACTGGTTCGGCCGAGTATGCCGAGGACATAAAACGCGGCCCCGATGCCTCCGACCAAAGCATTCATAATGTAAACGGCTGTTTCCATACATCCTTTGTTACCTCGCGCCGATCCTCTCCACACTTAGACGCTCCCGCAACCAGGAACTAGATAGATCCGTCAGAAGATCTATATGCCGACAAAATCCGTGCGAAGCACCGTCAATAACCGCCACCTTCGACCCAGGAGGCAAATAGGCCATAGCCTGGCGCGTGTTTTTTAAAAACATCTTTTCAATGGGATCGGCGTTCCCATGCACGATCAGTAATGGACAAGCTATGGTGCCAAATAATTGGTGGGCATCAATCCGCTCCACCTCTTTAATTACCTCCTCTTCCACGACAAGTGTTTTTCTGAAACCAATGCCGATGGGAATCGTGATCCGGCCAGTCGCCTCGAGCTCCTGCCTTTGCCTGCCGGATAAAAATAAACGCCAATTGAAGTGAATGGGGCCAGTCAGGGCGCCAAACAAGACCATGGTCGAAACCTCGGGCGTATAGGCGCGAAGGCAAACATAAGCTCCAAGGCTGTGGCCGTTTAGGACAAGTCTTTTGCTTCCCTGATTTTTGACAAATTGGATCGCCGCGCGCAAATCATCGAGCTGTTTTTCGACACAAACCGAATCAACATCGCTCTCCCCGCTTCCGCAAAAATCGAAAGCGAACGCATTATACCCCTCTGCATTGTATTGCCGGGCAAGCGCGTCAAATTTGCCGTGGAAAGACTTGTCCCCCCTTAAACCATGGACCATCACCACCGTCGTATCAGAGCCAACTTCATAGTAATGGCCCACAAGCTTTAGACGCCGTGAGTTCGTGAAGCTGATTTTTTGCATACGGATACCAGTCCCGCCCGCCGCTCATATGGTCATACAAAAAACCGCCCGGAACATTCGGGGCGGTTTTTTGATTGACGCGCTGTTAGGCGCGGGTGACGTTGACTGCGCGGGGTCCCTTGTCTGAATCTTCCGTGTCGAAAGAGACTTTGTCTCCGACCTGAAGTTCATCGAAAGCGACGCCGACGAGGGCTGAGCTGTGGAAGAAAACATCCTTAGCTTCGCCATCAGGGGTGATGAAACCAAAACCCTTGTCCGTCAAACGCTTGATAGATCCGTTCATAGGAAATGAGCGTTAGGTAAATTATCCGCAAACTTTGGCCTCTTTGCGGAAATCGACGCATTTCCACTCTGGGCGTTTTTGCCAACACAGCGTAGCGCACTTTCAGGAAAATGCAAATACTTATTCATCAGAGGGCCGTAAAACGCTCTTTTTCTTCACGATACAGCAGTAAAAGCTCATCCATTTCCTCAGGGTTAATAAGGCTTTCCGCCTTCACGAAGATCTCATCTTCTTCCTCCTGCACATGGTGCGCGACCGCATCGCGCAGCTTTTTTAAGGTCTGGATCCATTCCGGGGCGTCTGTTTCGGTACTGAGCAGCTCTTTTAGAAGCTGCTCATCCTCCTGGTGCTCGTCTTTTGCCTCGGCGATTAGGTCTCGAGACTCTTCCTCATCCGCCAAGCGCGCATAGAGCACTTTCTCCTCGGCCTTGGAATGCGGCAACAGTTTCTCCTTAAGCTTATCAGCTAGCTGTTCGCGTGTTTTTTCAGCGCCTTCACCGGTGGCCTCCGCCTTCTCTAGAAGATCTTGCACCTCTTTATGCTCGCGCTTAAGTTGTTCTAATAATTCCATACGTATGGGCATCAAGATTCAGCATACGTTTTTACAAGCCGCATACGCGAACATTTCCGTCCTACAGTGCGCGGAATGGCAGTTCAAACCAAAACGAACTGCCCTTGCCTTCATTGCTTTCAAATCCGATTTTACCCCCATGCTGCTCGATAAAATGCTTTGAGATGTACAAACCCAGGCCGGAAGCATCTGGCTTCATAATGCCTGCATTGGTTGCCCGGAAAAATCGTGAAAATATACGTTTCTGCTCGACCAAGGGAATACCGATGCCGGTGTCCTTGATCGTGAAGCGTATGCCCAAATTCGTTGCTTCGAACTGGACATGGATATTGCCATGTTCCTGCGTGTAAATGACCGCGTTATCAGCGAGGCGCTCCATCACGGTACGAATTTTATCTCCATCTGCCATCAGTTCAGGCAAAGGCTTCGCCGACGGTTCATACTGACAGACAAGCTGCTTGATCGTGCACCATTTTTGCAATGTCGGCATGACTGATCCCCACAAGGATTCAATGCTGATCGGGTCTTTCGCGACGGCAACGCGGCCCTCTTCAATGTCCATAGCCGTCAGCAAATCGCCAGTACGCTTGATCACTTCAATGTCAGCATCGTGGGCCACGCGGATAAATTCCTTTTGCCCCTGCAGCAGCTTACCGACCTCGCCAGCCATCAGGGCCTCCAAGCTCCAGCGGATAGCGCTTAACGGAGTCCGGAATTGGTGTGAGACAATATGGATGAATTTGTTTTTCAAAATATCCAATTCCCGAATGCGATCGGCTGCTTTGACCGCATCTGTCACATCCCTTGAAACGCGCACAATACGATAGACATCACCCTTTTCATTCTTGATCGGGATCACATTCGACTGCACCCAGCGCATGCTCCCATCTGGCCTGGTAATTCTAAACGGTGGCTGCTGCGCCTCAGTAAGGGGCTGTCCGGTTGAGACGACCGCGTGCCGATTCGCGAGCACCAGGTCGCGATCTTCAGGCACGATAGCATCAAACCAGCTGAGAGGGTTTTCATAGAGTGATTCAACCGACCGCCCCCACAACTCCGCGTAACGCGGGCTGACATAAAAAACTTGCTCAATATTTACACCCACGACAGAAAAAACGTCGTGGATATTCTCGACGATTTCCGTGAGGCGCTCCTGCTTCTCGCGCAGCTTTTTTGTCAGGATGACCCCTTCGGTCACATCGGCAGATAAAACAAGCACGCCCTCTGGCACTGGCTGCAAATACAAATGAAACCAGCCGTGGCTCTTGTCAGAGAAAACAAACTCGTTTTCCACTGAAAGGCTGGTCCGTTCTTTCATACAACGCTGCAACTGCGAAAAAAAAGCTGTCTTTTCGATACCAGGGTAAGCTTCCATCATGGTGCGCCCCAAAAGCCTCTCCTTCGTTGTTTTACCTTGCGAGGCAGCGGCATCATTGACATAGACGTAGCGCCAATCAGGGCTGATGATTTGAAAACCCTCAACCATACTGTCGATCGTCTGGCGTAAACGCTCTTCTTTCAGCCGAATTTGTTCATTTTTTTGCAGCAACTCAGCCGAACTGACCTCCAATGAATGCTCGGTCATTTTTCGATCTTCGTCATGTTCTTCGTATGTCGCGTTGACGGCTGCTTCGCAAAATTCAAGAACAGCTGGCGGCACGCGATCCATGCCGCCAAATTTTTTTACGAGCTGTCTTTGCAAGAGCTTATGCATAGCATCACGAACTACACCTCTTTGAACGTCGTGA
>CAYHTI010000068.1:0-4841 GCA_964359515.1 uncultured Gammaproteobacteria bacterium
GATCGAGCATGCCTTCATATAAGTCATTGCCAATGTCGTAGTGCGCCTCGCCAATCTGAAAGGCGCGCTGCCGTGATTGGCGGTTGGTGAACCTAGCGAGCAGGTAGGAAAAAAGTGTTTTTAGGTTGCGAGGAATGCTCCGCTCAAGCTTTGCTTCAAAAACTTTCGATAGCATGATGTCCATTGCGCTGCTATCCCACCAGCCATTCATATAGGATTCGCCAAGCCCGAGCGAGCCTTGCGAGAGAATGCGCCCGTACAGGTTTTTGTTGTGCACTTGTATATCCCAAGGGCGACTTCCATTGATAGCAATGTCTGCATTGGCAAGGAGTGACCGAATTGTTCTCTCGGCATGGGTAGGCATAGGTATACTTTATGTAAAATTGCTAAAAATATAGCAGAAATCAATTTTTTGGTATACTGTTGGCACAGCTTTATGAAGATACGTGTCGGTTCCAAAAATTCGACCAAGATCAATGCCGTAAAAGAATTGATCGCATCCTACAAGGCATTTGCCGGCGCGGATGTTGAGGGTGTCGATGTGCAAGTAGAAACATTCGGCCATCCCCGCACGCTTGATGAAGTCGTTGCTGGTGCCGTTGACCGGGCAAAGCAAGCATTCACTAGCGGTGATTACGGTTTTGGTATCGAAGGCGGCATGTTTGCCGTACCGCAAACCAAGACCGGCTACATGGAAATTGCTGTTTGCGCGATTTGGGATGGCAAGGAGGTGTGCTTGGGCATGTCTCCGGCATATGAATGGCCAATCGCGGTGGCCGACGGCATCTTGGATAAGGGTTTGGATGGCAGCCAAGCGCTTAAAGCCGCGGGATTAACCACTCACGATAAGATTGGCGCGGCCGAGGGTGGAATTTTCCTTTTAACAAATGGCCGCATGAATCGGACGGACCTAAACCGTTCTGCGGTAATGATGGCTCTTATTCAGCTTGAACACCCACAGCAATATGGATCAGTTATTTGACCGTTTTTTTAGCAGCCGTGCTGCCGCTCGACGCACCCTACTTACGATTTGTGCAGTTTATTTGGTCAGCGTTCTTGCGGCGAATGGCTACTTGTACATAAAAGGTAAGGAGAGATCCTTAGAAAATACCTTTGCCCGACGTGAGGCAGTTGCTTCCTTGGGGGGAGCGGTGCTTGAAGAGAGCTTCGGGCGTTTAGTGGATACAGCCGTTTCTCTTTCTTCTCGGGTACAGTTAAGTAAACTTGTCAGTGAGGGGAAGTGGGTTGAGGCGGTGCGCATCATGGAAACCGTGCCAAAGGATTTTCCCTATGTCGAGCGTATTTTTTTGTCGGATACATCGGGTATTTTGCGCGCTGATCTGCCCGAACTTTATGGAGTGCGCGGGCAAGATTTCTCGTCTCGCGATTGGTACAAGGGTGTCAGTAAGGAATGGAAGCCTTATATTTCAGAAGTTTATACCCGCGCCGCGCCGCCCCAAGTGAATGTTATTGCTGTCGCTGTCCCTATTAAAACAGAGGATGGAGTCGCGGTTGGCATCCTCGTTATGCAGATTCGTTTAGAAACCTTGCTGGCCTGGAGCCGCGATATTTCTTTCGGGCAATCCGCAACGGCCTACTTTGTGGATCATCGCGGACACATTGCTGCCCACCCTGCCGTGAATTTGCAGGGGAGCATCAAGGACGCATCGGACCGGATAGCGGTGAAACACGCTCTTGCAAACGAGTCTGGGGCGATGCTTGCCATCGACGAATTGACAGGTGATGAGAGTGTCATTGCCTACGCTCCCGTTAAGGGATATGGCTGGGGCGTCATTGTTGAACAGCCCGGCCGCCTGGCTTTGGCGGAACATTATCGCGCGACAATAAGCACCCTCGTTATCCAGCTTATCGTCTCCTCGCTCGGGTTGCTGTTGATCGCTTTTGTTTCATTGGCTTTAAGCAAATTGGCCTTGCATCGTCAGCGCGAAAAAGCATTTTTACAAAGCCTTGGCGATGGATTGGTCGCGATTGACCAGAACTGGAACATTCTCCTTTGGAATCCCGCCGCGACGAGCATTACGGGGTGGACGCATAAAGAGGCGATGGGGAGGCCGTTTAGGGAGATTATCAGGTTTGTGCGGGAACGCGACCGTTCTGAGAATATTTTGTTCATCTCAGAGGCCATGCTTACAAAAAGCGTGAAAATCATGCAAGAGAAAACCGTTCTCGTGCGAAAGGATGGCAGCGAAGTACCAGTCGGAGACAGCGCGGCCCCAATCCTTGATGAGGCTGGCAGTGTGGTCGGGGCGATCATCGTTTTCCGCGACACTACGGAGGAACGGCATGCGCAAATGATTCGTTCTAGCTACGCCTATGCCTCGCATCAGCTGCGCACGCCGCTGACCCATGCTCTTTGGAACATGGAGCTAGCACTTCAGGACTGCAAGGACAAGGTTCTTAAGGAAAAGTTACAGATTGCCTATCGCTCAATGCAAAGCGTCCAAAAGCTTATACGTGAATTGACGGAGGTGTCGGAGATCGACCAAGGACTCATCATACCTAAGCGGGAAGGACTCCATGTGGGAGAAATTATAGACCATGTTGTGAGTTCTTTTAAGGAAAAGTCCAAAATCGCTGGGGTGGATGTGTCGGTCTCAAGACACTATGCGGTCGATGTGATTAAAACTGACAAGCATTTGCTGGTACGCATGTTGCATGAAGTGATTGATAATGCCATTTCCTACAGCCCGAAGGGATCGGAGGTCGCGGTAAGTGTTTCTTCCATTGACCATCAAGTGATGATCAGCGTTACCGACCATGGTATCGGTATCCCCACACAACAGCAGAGCATTATCTTTACTAAATTTTTTAGGGGACAAAATATACCACCAGCGAGTATTGGGGCGGGCTTGGGCTTGTTTATTAGCAATGCCTATGCGCAAATGTTGGGCGGGAAGATTTGGTTCAAGTCCGCGGAGGGGAAGGGTTCGACTTTTTTTATCTCAATTCATCTCTAACGTTTATGCCATTGCCCGTATTAAAGCCCGGCCAAGGTGCCGTCGTCCAGGTTGGGAAAGAACAACTTGCTCTCTATAACGATAATGGCGCGACGAAAGCCGCATCCGCGAAATGCACCCATTTGTACTGTACCGTGCAGTGGAATGAAGCGGATGCAACATTTGATTGTCCTTGTCACGGTTCTCGTTTTAAGTCTGATTTTACGGTTTTGTCTGGTCCGGCTACCAAGCCGCTAGAGCCCCGCGAGTTGCGGTAACTCCTATGGAAGAATTGACTGAGAAAGCGGCCAATCATTTCCGCGACATTTTAGCGCATGCGATTCAGCACCAAGCCCCGGCGAAGGCCTTGCTGATTTTTGATCGGCAGGATCCGCTTACCATTTTATTGGCGGATGCCTTTCGGCAGGCCTGCCCCGAAGCGGATGCCGTCGATTTTGACAGCGTCGATCCGGCCGAGATTCGACAAAGAATTTATGCCTTGCAGCCTGGCGATTTGGTCGTGTTGCTACAAACATCGAATTTCCGCCTCAATGAGTTCCGGATGCGCATTGAGCTCTTTTCACGCGGGTTAAAAACCATTGAAGTCGGCCACCTGAACCGCATCCCATCCGAACAATACGCGACATATATCGCCGCCTTTGCCTATGACCCGTCTGATCTGCGACCGCTGGGACATGAACTGAAGCGGCGGTTGGACCAGTGCCAAGAAGTGCGCGTGCTTTGCCGCAGCACCGAGCTCGTTTACCAAGGAGGTATGGAGCCTGCAAAGCTGAATATTGGCGACTATTCGGGCATGAAAAATATTGGCGGGACTTTTCCGATCGGAGAAGTTTTTACGGAGCCCAAAGACCTTATCCTCGTGAACGGCGAGCTTATGATTTTCGCTTTTGCGGAAATGGATCATAAAGTCCGCGAGTTCGCACCTTTTCCGATCCGTATCGAAAAAGGTGTTGTGGTCTCTGCGGAGGGGGCACCAGCATCTTTCCATCAAATTTTGGACATGATCCGCGGGCAAGAACAGGTCTTGGTCCGTGAATTTGGCCTTGGGCTAAACCGGGCTGTGGGAAAGGGGAGGCTGGTGAGCGACATTACAGCTTTTGAGCGCATGAGAGGTTTGCATTTATCTCTGGGGTCAAAACACGCTATCTACAAAAAGCCCGGCTTGTCCCCTAAAAAGATGCGCTACCATATCGATGTATTCGCTGATATCACGGAAATCACCATTGATGGCCGGGCGATCTATAGGGATGGCGATTTCAGTGTGGTATAGCGGATTAGTTGACATCATTTATTGTTTGTGATATAGTTTAGACCTTAATATCCGCCCAGTAAATGCTGGGCAGGACTCGAGCCTGGGTGTCTGCCGTTTTTGAAAAAGCATGACCTTGTGGAATCGGGTCATGTTTTTTCGTTTCTGCCTGTAATAAAAGGCAGAAACCATTGCTATGACACAGACGCAACCGGATGGGTCTCCATCCTTTTACGGTTTGGGCATCGCCCCCAAGCTGCTTGAAGCCATTGATAAGGCGAAACTGACAACGCCTACACCGATCCAACAGCAAGCCATCCCCGCGGCTATTCAGGGCCAAGATGTAATCGGCATCGCACAAACCGGTACCGGCAAAACGTTTGCTTTTGGTATCCCCATGATCCAGCGCATTGCCCAGACAAAGGGCATTGGTTTGGTGATCGTCCCGACGCGCGAATTAGCGTTACAAGTCGATGAAAATTTACAAAAAGTAGGCAAGTTCTTGCAATTGCGCACTGCCGTATTGATTGGTGGTGCGAACATGGGCATGCAGATTCGCGCTTTAAAGCGCTTGCCGCATATCATCGTGGCTACTCCTGGTCGTTTAATTGACC
>CAYHTI010000069.1:0-4738 GCA_964359515.1 uncultured Gammaproteobacteria bacterium
TTAATATGGCAAATGAGCCCGTGCAGGTTGAAGCCCCATACGGGGTGTATGGCTCTTATGTGTTATATAACGCATACCGCAACTATCCACGCTGTGGCGGCGTCCAGTATAAAACGACTATTACGGCCCTCACACCATTGGCCTCACAGTGCACGAACACCTATCCCGTGAATAACTGTGCCGCAAAATATGCGCCACAAGCAGGAGTGCCGATCGGCTACCTCAGTAATTGGGGATACAGCAGCGTCGGACGATATAACCAAAACGATTCCCCCAATTTGCCTGCCGTGACGATCACCCAAAGCGAAATTCGGTTCTGTAAGTAATCACCGTATGACAAAACAGGAAGCGAAAGATCGCTTGGAAAAACTACGCAAAGAAATCAACCACCATCGCTACCAATACCATGTCCTCAATAAGCAGGAAATTTCTGATGAGGCCTTGGATTCATTGAAGCATGAGCTTACGAAGATTGAATCGCAGTTTCCCGAGCTCATCACGGCTGACTCACCGTCCCAACGCGTGGCCGGCAAAGCGCTCGATAAGTTTGCCAAGGTAAAGCACCAAGTAACTCAATGGTCGCTCAATGACGCTTTCGACGAGGCTGAAATGCGCGCGTTTGATGCTCGCGTCAAAAGAATGCTGGGGAAGCTTGGGATAGACGCCAAGGAAGTCGATTACAGCGCTGAATTAAAAATCGACGGGTTGCACGTTGTCCTTACCTACGAAGAGGGGCGCCTTGTTGTTGGTGCGACGCGCGGTGATGGCGTTGTCGGTGAAAATGTTACGCAGAACTTGCGGACAATTGAGAGTGTCCCCCTGCACTTGCGCGAGAACGCTTCGGTGATTGTCGAAGGGGAAGTGTGGATGTCCAGGCATGCGTTTGAAGCCTTGAACAAGCGACAGACTGCCGAGGGCAAACCGCTTTATGCTAATCCGCGCAATGTGGCGGCCGGCTCCATTCGGCAGCTTGACGCGAGGATCACGGCTTCTCGAAATCTCGATGCTTTTCTTTACGATTTGTCGGCGGGGGAGGTCGTTGATACGCAAATCCATGAACTGGAGCGATTGCGTGAACTCGGCTTTAAGACCAACCCGCATTATCAGCACTGCAAAAACATTGATGATGTCTTGGCGTTTTGGAAAAAGTGGCAGCAAAAACGGGACGCAGTCGATTACTGGTTTGACGGCATCGTCGTGAAGGTAAACCGTCGTGACTGGCAGCAGAAATTGGGCTATACGGGTAAAGCGCCGCGTTGGGCCGTGGCCTTTAAGTTTGCGGCGACACAGACGACCACGGTCATTGAAAGCATTACCCTGCAAGTCGGGCGCACCGGCGCGGTTACGCCGATTGCCGAACTTAAGCCCGTGTCGCTGGCCGGTACAACCGTGCAGCGCGCGACCTTGCATAATATTGACCAGATCCAGCGGCTCGATGTGCGCGTCGGGGACACGGTCATTATCCAAAAAGCAGGCGATATCATCCCCGAGGTCGTTTCCGTGTTAACAAATTTGCGCCCAAAGAACGCTAAGCCCTTCGCCATGCCAGAAACGTGTCCCTCTTGTGGCTCTGCAATTGAGCGCCGTGCTGGAGAGGTTGCCTATTACTGCACGAACCGCGATTGTTTCGGCAAGCGCCAGCGCGGCGTGCGACATTTTGTCAGCAAAGGATCCCTCAACATTGAAGGCGTGGGGCCGAGTATTATCCAAGCGCTCTTTGACGCCGCTTTGATTGAAGACGAAGCCGACTTGTACGCGCTGACGGTCAAAGACTTATTGGGTTTGGAGGGATTTAAGGAAAAGAAGTCACAAAAAATCGTTGAATCAATCCAATCGCGCAAGGTTATTCCACTTGACCGTTTCTTGACTGGCTTAGGCATCCGTTTGCTCGGCGCGGGCGCGGCGGAAAAACTTGCTTTGCATTTGGCGAGTAACTTAAAAAAGAAAAAATCTGTCACCGCGCAAGCATTGTATGAGCAATTGCGCGGACTCTCAGCGGAACAGATCGCGCAAGCGGATGGCGTTGGTGAAAAAATAGGCGAGCATGTGGTCAAATTTATGGCCGAGAAATCGACCAAGAAACTCTTTTCGAAATTCGAAAAGCTTGGTATTACCTTGGAGTTGCCTGAAGCACCTGCCAGCGGCCCTTTGACGGGACAAACCGTCGTCGTGACCGGCACGCTGCCGACCTTGTCTCGCGAAGAGGCGCATGCGGCCATCAAAGCAGCCGGCGGCAAGGTGGGTGACAGTGTCAGCAGTAAAACATCGTTTGTGGTTGCGGGGGAGAATCCGGGGAGTAAGTTTAAGAAAGCAAAGGACTTTGGGATTCCTGTCTTGGATGAGGTGTCATTTAAAAAAGCGTTGCGCGCATAAGCGATTGATTTTTCAAGGTTTTCCTGTTAACCTCTCTACATCATTTTCTCTTGCTATGTCCCTCTCCAAAGAAGACGTGCTTAAAGTAGCCAAACTCGCCCGCATTGAAATCACCGAGGCGGAAGTTGAGAAATTTCAAGGTCAGCTTTCTGCCGTGCTTTCGTATGTCGAACAATTGCAGGTCGTAGACACTGATGACGTTCCCATGACCGGGCAAGTCACCGGTTTGGAGAATGTCGCGCGCAAAGACGAGGTCGGCGCTTGTACAGATGAGGAGCGTGAGGCGACTTTAAAAGAAGCACCGCAACGCGCGGGGAATTTTGTAAAGGTAACTTCGGTATTCTAGATCTATGGAGCTTTTTGAAATGACTTTGGCCCAGGCCAGCGGCGGCTTGCAGAAAAAAGAGTTTAGTTCAACCGAGCTTGCCAAAAGCAGTTTACAGCGCATTGAAGCTACGGATAAAGAGCTTCATTGTTTTATTACCGTCAGTGACAAAGAAGCGCTCGCGAGCGCAAAAAAAGCTGACGCGCGCATCAAGCGTGGGGAAGAAGGCGCTCTCCTTGGCATTCCCGCGTCGATTAAAGATGTCATTGCCACAAAGGGAGTCAAAACAACCGCGTGCAGCAATATTTTACGCGATTATATCCCACCGTATAACGCGACCTGTGTGCAAAAGCTGGAGGACGCGGGCATGGTCATGGTCGGCAAGACCAACTGCGACGCTTTCGCCCATGGCGCTTCCACGGAAAATTCCGATTTTGGGCCAAGCCGCAACCCCTGGGACACTAGCCGCGTTCCGGGCGGGTCATCAGGCGGATCAGCCGCATCTATGGCTGCGCAGCATACGTTTTACACCTTAGGAACCGATACCGGCGGATCAATCCGCCAGCCAGCAAGTTTTGTAGGGATTACTTCATTAAAACCCACCTACGGCCGCATCTCCCGTTACGGCCTTTTTTCCATGACTTCAAGCACGGATGTCGTTTCACCGATGGCGAAGACGGCCGAAGACATCGCCATTATCATGGAAGCCATTTCCGGCAGGGACAGCCGAGACGGCACGACGCTAGACAAGCCGGTGCCGCGTTTTCGTGCTGAACTAGCCAAGTCGGATATGAAAGGCAGAAAGATCGGCGTGCCGAAAGAGTATTTCATTGACGGCCTGTACCCCTCCGTCCGCCGCGCTGTTGAGGCGGCTATTGAAAGCTATAAAGCCCTCGGCGCAGATATTGTGCCGATTTCCTTGCCGCATACGTCATACGCGGTTGCGGTGTATTACATCATCACCCCCAGCGAAGTGAGCTCAAACTTGGCGAGGTATGACGGCATCCGCTTCGGGTACTCAGCCGCGACCGACAAGGAGCACCAAGATGAAGCGAAGAGCCTGTTCGATGTCTATACGAAGTCACGACGTTATGGGCTTGGCGATGAAGCTAAGCGGCGCATTATGCTAGGAACCTATGCGCTTTCCGCCGGCTATTATGATGCGTATTACAAGAAGGCCATGAAAGTGCGCACCCTTATTTGCCGCGATTTTGATGAAGCTTTTAAGAAGGTAGACTTGATCTTAACACCGAGCAGCCCCAAAGTGGCGTTTAAAATCGGGGCACAGGCCAATAATCCTTTGGAAATGTACTTGGAAGATATTTTTGTTGCTCCGGCGAGCTTGGCCGGTGTGCCAGCGATGAATGTTCCTTGCGGTTTTGCCGCCCCGCCGGAAGATGATACACTATCCTTGCCTGTCGGGTTTCAATTAATTGCACCACAGTTTGAGGAAACGCGCTTGCTTCAGGCGGCACATGCGTATCAGTTTGCCACCGATTGGCACAAAAAATTTCCTTCCATGTAGCTATTTTGCTTTCATTTACGGCCATGACAAAAATACAAAATAAAATTTTCTCCCTCCTGTTTGCAGTTTTGGCGTTTCTAGCTCCAGCGGCAGCGCTTGCTGTTACAGATTTAGGCATTAACGCCAATGGCGTTTGGATGAGTGTTCCTTTCGATAAAATCGAAGTGAACCAGACTGTTCGCATTTATACGCGGGTGGAAAATGGCAGCGACGAAGACGCGATCGCGGAAGTTGAATTTTATATTGACGATGTCCGCATCGGCGCCCGCTCTATAACGGTCCTGTCGGAAGAAAAGGGTGTTGCTTTTTGGGACTGGAAAACGCCGGTGGATCCTAAACAATTTACTCTTTCCATCCGTATCCATGATCAAGAGGGGAAGGACACCAATCCAAGCAATGACACGGTGACGTTTTATGAATTGTGGGTCAATGCCGATACCGACGCCGATCAAGTGTATAACCGCCTAGATAATTGCCCAGCGATCGTTAACACGGATCAGGCGGATGCGGATAAA
>CAYHTI010000070.1:0-4709 GCA_964359515.1 uncultured Gammaproteobacteria bacterium
CGCCAGGCCATCAACCAGTAAAGTCGGAACCAAGCTCGTATAAACATCTCCAGGGCCGATAATAATCAGGTCTGCGGCAGCCAAGCATTCAACAATGCCAGGAGCAAGCACTGGCTCCGGATCGAGCCATAAACGGCGAATGCGGACATGCGATTTAGCATGCGGCTCATCGATCGCGCTTTCCCCGCGTAAAATAGTACGGTCCATCAGCTCGGCATTGATATCGGCGTAGGTATAGGAGACGGGCAGGACTCTTCCGCGCACATGGTAGAGCTGGTGTAATTTTTCCATGGCTGTAGCGGGCTCCTCATGGGTAGCGTGCATGGCTGTTAGTAAAATGTTGCCAAAAGCATGGCCTTCCACGTCCCCGCGCTCAAACCGATATTCCGACAGTTCACCGAGGTGATTATCGGACAAGGCAGCCAACGCTGAACGCACATCACCCGTCAGCGGCGAGCGATAGGGCCCGCGCAAACGGCCATAACTGCCGCCATTGTCAAAGGTGCTGATGATAGCAGTAAAATCGTATGCATCCCTCAGCGCAGGAGCGATATTGCGCACCCCGCCCCCGCCGCCGATGAAAACGATTTTTTTCTTGGGTTGTAGCGATGACTGATCATCCATATCGTGTCATCCCAGAACCGACGTCAGGAGGTATCTGGGATCCCCTGCTTTAATCGGTCCAACTAACTGATAAATCTTTCCAATCTGGATTGCCTTTTTCAATCAACTCAACTTTCCATGCTCGCTTCCAAGCTTTCATTTGCTTCTCTTTCTTAATGGCCTCTCGGATGTCGTTAGTTTGATCATACCAAACGAGATGTTTGACATTGTAACGCTTCGTAAAGCCTGGCACCAGACCCTGTTTATGCTCCATTAGGCGGCGCCTTAATTCATTGGTTACTCCGGTGTAGAGAACGCCATCCTTTTTGCTGGCTAAGATGTACACGAAGTATGTCATAGGCTATGAGGAGGGGATTCCTGCTTCCGCAGGAATGACAGATGACTACTTCACGGTGACCGACTTCGCCAAATTCCTCGGTTTATCCGGGTTATTGCCGCGCAAAACGCCGAGATGATAGGCCAACATTTGTACGGGAATGATGTTCACGATCGGCGAAAGGATCCCTTCATTGGGCACGCGCAGCCAATAATCGAACACCGGATGGTTCTCCGGGCTGACACCGATGACATAGCCGCCGCGCGCTTTTACTTCCTGCGCGTTCGTTAGGATCGCATCCTTATTCTGGTCGTCTGCCACCAAGGCAATAACCGGCGTCCCCTTTTTAATCAAGGCAAGTGGGCCGTGTTTGAGCTCGCCGCCGGCAAACCCCTCCCCGTGGATATAACTGACCTCCGCTAGCTTGATCGCGCATTCCAGGGCCAGCGGGAAATTCACGCCGCGGCCGATAATGTAGATATCGTTTAGCTCTTTGAGTTGGGCAGCAAGTTTTTGGATATGCTCATCATAACGGGGATTTAACATTTCATTGACCTGCCCGGAAAGCTCGACCAATCGCAAGCGCCCCTCATTGAGCTTCCCGGCCGTCGCATAAGCTAATAAGGCCATGATAGAAAGCTGGGCGGTGGTGGCTTTGGTGGAGGCAACAGCCTGCTCCGGCCCGGCATTGATTAAAATACTTTTATCCGAATTGCGCATAATGCTTGAGCCGCGCACATTTACCAAAGAAATGATTTTTACACCCTTTTTCTTGGCTTCTTCCATAGCCTCAAGCACATCGGCCGTTTCGCCGCTCTGTGAAGCCACAATCATTAAACTATTTTCATTCAAAAATGAAGTATAGTTGCTAAATTCCGAGCCAACGACGAAGTTTGTGTGCCGCTTGGTGATTTCATTAAAAAAATACTCAGCTACATGACAGACTTTGCCCGATGTTCCACAACCGACGAGGAAGGCTCCGCGTGATTTTTTAATGATGGCGGCTGCTTCCTCGATTTCCTTCATATCCTGCTCGACGGAACGGCGGATCGTGTCCTTTTGTTCCATGATTTCTTTGATCATGAAGTACGGATACTCCCCTTTTTCTGCCTGCTCAGCACTCCAGTCGATGGTTAAGGTACGGCGTTCGATCGGCTCACCAGTTTTAACGTCGAGATAGGATAAGGTCTCGTCCAAAACGACCATCTGGTTATCGTCGAGGTAGTTGACCGTACGCGTATGTTCCAAAAAAGCAGGTACATCGGAAGCGAAAAAGTACTCACCGTCGCCGACACCGACGATCAATGGCGATCCGAAGCGCACGCCGATCAGTTGCTTCGTGTCGCGCTCCATGACGACCATGGCATTGCGTCCCTGCAGCCGTAAAAAGGCCTGACGAACCGCCTCAGCCAGGCTTTGGCCGCGCCATAAATATTGGATGAGGTTGGCGATGACTTCGGAATCTGTTTCAGAGGCAAAGGTGAAACCGTTCGACAGCAGCTCATTCTTTAACGCATGAAAATTTTCAACAATTCCATTGTGAATCAAGCCAATACGGCCGTCGTTTGAAAGATGCGGATGTGCATTAAACACGGTCACCGCGCCCGTAGTGGCCCAACGTGAATGGCCCATAGCAACGGGCTGCTGCGCGCCTAAAGAACCCAGCTGGTCGGTTGAAACCTCACCCACGCGCCCAACATCTTTAACGACCTTAATGGCGCTACCGGGCACGGCAATGCCCCAAGAATCGTAGCCGCGATATTCCAAGCGCCGCAAACCGTCCAAGACAATACGAACACCGTCCTTTTTCCACTTATAGGCAATAATTCCACACATATCATAAACGCCCCTCCAGCGTGATTATCCCCCCTTCAACCGCTTATAAACTCCCAACTGTTTTTAAAACATCCTCCATGTTTTGTGCCTCGGCCATACCTAATGGCGTGGGCTGATCCGAATATTTCGCGCCAGGACGGCGCATGCGAATCAGGTGTATTCCTAGGTGCAACTCATCTACAGCTTTCAGCTCGGCGGGTTTGTCATCGACTAAGACGACTTTGATACTTTCTGGCGCCCAGCTTTTTAAATAATCCGCCTTCATCTGGGATACGGACAGCACTTCCTTGCAATACGGCAGCAATTTAGACTGTTCGATCTTTTTCATCTGCCAAGCCTTGTCCCCCCAAGATAAAATATAGAGTTCGTGACCGGCCTGCTTCAATGATTCAAAACCTTTGACGGTGTCGGGATAGATATATTTCCCGGAATGCTCGGCGATACTAATGAACGCGTCCAGGACGTCAGGAGGCTTTACACCGGCTATGCGGTGCAACCGCTGTGCCATGGCTTCAGGTGTGAACATTTTCCAGTTCGTCACCTGGGCATAAGCGTCTTGGTAAGCGCGCTCTGATACTCCGAGTGCTTTCATGGCCCTCACGATTTCTTCGTGCATGGCCATCATGTCAAAGATCGTATGGTCGTAATCGAAGATTATGATCATAAGATTGGCAGATGATTATGTAGCATGGAACTCACGGCATGAAGTGCCGCAGATTACATGTCACACCATCATCGATTGTGCCAATCGCAATTGCTCCGGCGTATTGACGCCTACAGCCTCACGCAAATCCGTTCCGGGTATGGTAAGGACTGGCTCGCCTTGGGCGATAGCCATGCTGACCAGGTCCGTCAAATAATACTCCTTTTGCGTATTTTTCGCCTCGAGCTTGCCGATGGATTCCCAAAGCCATGAGCCGGAAAACACGTAAAATGCTGGATTTACCTCTTTAATCGCCTTCTCTTCAACGCTCGCATCCTTTGCTTCGCGGATCGCTTGAATCTGCCCGTCCTTGTTTCGGATGATGCGGCCAAAACTGGCGAACGCTCCCTCATACACGCCAAAATCCGGCACGGTATACGTCATCAGGGTAACGGTTGCACCGCTCGTTTCATGTTCATCCGCTAAAGCACCGATCGTGGCCGGTGATACGAGCGGGTGGTCGCCGTACAATACGAGCACGTCTTCCGCGGGGTCAACGGCATCGCGACAGACGCTCACCGCATGGCCCGTGCCGAGCTGTTCGAGCTGATCGACGATCGTGACCGGATAAGCAGAAAGCTCGCGTCGCACCGTATCGCCTTGATAGCCGACAACAACAATGGGATGTGGGTCGATTTCAGCCCCAAGAGCATGCTCGACTACGTGGTCAATGAGGGTACGGCCGGCAAATGGCACGAGCACTTTCGCCACATCCATCTTCATGCGAGTTCCCTTTCCGGCAGCAAGGATAATCATGCGCATATTACTTTCCAAGAAGCGTAGCCCACGTCGCGCTAAATAACAAACGCTGGGTTTCCGCTAAATTTCGGTCCTCAATAACCACGCCGTGCGGTTTACCACTCTCATCCAAAGAGATAAAGGCGGTTTTCTGCCCATAGATAATGGTATACGTTGGCGCGGGCGTCTCACGTGTCAGCCAGCGCCGCTTCGACAGCTCTTCATTAACCGTGCCGCCATTGCCCAGGCCGATGACGGTGACATGGATACCAGCTTTAATGCGCAGCTTCGTGAAATTTGGGATCGCATCGTACAGATGCTTGGCGATCGTGGCTGATGAATAGACAAAATATTCTTTTTTTTCAAGCTCCTGCGTGTCATGCAATACTTCTTGCAAAATAGTACGGATCGCCTGGGCACCATGAAAATAGCGAGCTACCGGCTTGGTCGTGCCACCCTGACGCATGGCCGACTGCAGCTGCGACACGACCT
>CAYHTI010000071.1:0-4673 GCA_964359515.1 uncultured Gammaproteobacteria bacterium
ACTTCACCTGTGGCGCTTCCACTTCTCGCAATCGAAGAGCCGACCGTTAAAATGGCTTTCTCCATCAATACATCTCCTTTTGCCGGTGACGAAGGCGAATTTAGCACCGCCCGCCAGATGAAGGAACGTTTGCAGCGTGAATTGCTCAATGACGTTGCCTTGCGCATGGATGATTTAGCCGGTTCCGATTCTTCCTGGATCATCTCCGGCCGCGGCGAACTGCATTTGTCTATCTTGATCTAAAAAATGCGCCGTGAAGGTTATGAATTCCAGGTGGCCAAACCAGAAGTGATCATGCACGAAGACAATGGTGTCACCAAAGAGCCGTTTGAAGATACGTATATCGAATGTCCGGACGCTTTTGCGGGTACGGTTATTGAAAAGATGGGCCGCCGCAAAGGTGAAATGAAAGACATGAAGTCCGACCGCGGCATCACGCATCTCCATTTTGTTGTCCCGACCCGCGGTTTGATTGGTTATCGCTCCGAATTCTTGTCCGACACCAAGGGCGAAGGCATCTTCAATACCTTGTTTAACGACTACTTGCCTCACGCTGGCGAAATGAAGGCCATGCAGCACGGTTCATTGATTGCCTTTGAAAGCGGTACAGCCACCCAATATGGCCTCGTCGCTGCCCAAGAGCGCGGACAACTGTTCATTTTTCCTGGTACGGAAGTGTATGAGGGCATGATTGTCGGCCAAAACGCCAAATCAGAAGACTTGGAAGTCAATGTCTGTCGCGCCAAAAAGATGAGCAATATGCGTTCCAAAGGTGACGGCGCCGCTGACCATTTCGATACGCCTCGCACCTTGAGTTTGGAAGAATGCGTCGAATACCTTGGCGATGATGAATTGCTTGAGGTCACGCCCAAAAGCTTGCGTTTGCGTAAGAAGGCATTGAGCAAGAACGACCGGAAGAAATAAAGTATCAAAAACAAAACAGCCGTGTACCAAGCGTTTGCTTCGGTACGCGGCTGTTTTGTTTTAAGCCTGTGCTTTTGCTGTTTGTTCCAGGTCATCATCCGTAATGCCAAGCTGCGTTAGGATCCATGCATGCCGGTCATTGGAGGGATCGTATTTGCCGATATTGATCCGAAGGAGCTCATCAGGTTGTCGGCCAATAACTTCCCAGACCGCAATATTTCCTTGGCGATAAATGATGTCTTTAGTGAATGCTGCTCCCGGTGTTGTGCAATCCGTACCTCTAAATACGCGCACGGCCTGATTCCAGGCCGATTTTTTGGCCTCTGCTTCGGGATTCTTTTTGCTTTCCTTGAGATTCTTTAACTGGTGGTGGCGAAGCAGGATTTCATACACATCGTGGAAATCCCGTTTTTTTCCGTCCAAGCCTTGTGCCAGACCAATAGCGAGATGAAATTCCAGCCCTGCGAAATCCTGCACTCCCTTTTTTGAGAGCGATTTTTCAAACATAGTTGTTACGCCTTCCTCGCCTTGTTCATAACGATCAAGACCGAGGCCGAGGAGCATAAGCTTGCTGCGCTCTCCTTTGACACGGCGGGCCACATGCGTACCAATCTCGTGGAGAATTTTTCCTTTGACCTCATCGGCGGCCAGCTTGCGTGCTTGGGGGATACGAACCGTTTTGTGCTCCTGGTCTACGCTGATGCCTGTTTTGCTGGAGGTGTCGATAATGACGCTCCAGCCTTTTGCGTTCAGGTTTTGAAGCGCATCACTGAACAGGTCAAAGATTGTCTGCGCGTCGAATTCATCAGCCGCCGGCAGTTCTTTTTTAGAGAGATTGGAAAGAATTTTCTGGCCCTCTTGCTTGACTCGTTCAACCAATGATGGATCCGGAAGCTGGGGCTTGGTATCGGCGCTTGACGATGCCGTTGGCAGGACTTCGAGCAGTCGTTGCGCAGCTGCTTTGATACCTTCATTTTCGGAAGTTAAACTTTTTTCCGCTTGCGCACGCGCCTCATCGACGGTGAAAGAAAAGACCTCGGGTGAAGCATCGCCGTAGACAAATTTTGTGAAGCGTTGAAATGCCCGCATATCGCCGTTTTGCGAGGCCTCCATCAGTCGCAACTCAGCAATCTTTTCATTGATACGCCAGCGATACGCTTGTTTGACTACATCATTACGTTCAGACTTTAAAATGTCCCGTTTAAGCTGGCGAAGTTCGGCTTCACGGGTGGGCAGGCGTTCTGCTGACGGAATAAATTTTTCCTTGTAATTTTGTATGGTTTCTTCTAGGGTTTTTGCTCCTTTAGCATCCTTTGTCTGGGACAATTTTTCTTCGAGTTGGGCAAGGTCGGTTTTTAACTGCGCCGCGTCCATTTTGGGATATTCCAAGTGAGGATTGGAATGTTTTTCTTGTTCAAAATCAGCCTCAAACTTTTTTCTTGCTTCCGTGCGCCGGTCTTCGATCGGATCATCGAAGTATTCATACGCCTGCAATGAGGCAATATCTTCGTAGCGTTTGTACCATTCAGCATCCAACGCCTTTGGCTTTTCTGGGAGCTTGTTTGCTTCTGGGGATAAGTTGGGTTGTTCGCTCATAGAGGGCAATAGTAATGCGCTAAGTATAGCAAATCATGACGGACATCGTCTTTTTTGCTATACTATTTTCACCTCCCCACACGAAGAACCGTTGTGGTTTTTTTATGGCTGCTTTCCGAATATTCAATTGACCTATGGGGCTACACCAACCAGAGCATTACCGCGCTTTGCTCAAAACGCATTTTGGTTATGACCAATTCAGGCCGAGGCAGGAAGAAATCATCACAACCGTACTGAGCGGGAAGGACGCCGTTGTTTTGATGCCTACCGGAGGGGGGAAGTCCCTTTGCTATCAGCTGCCTGCCTTGTGTTTAGATGGCATTACTCTGGTAATTTCGCCTCTGGTGGCATTAATGAAAGACCAAGTCGATGCTTTGCGTGCGCACCAAATCCCTGCGGGTGCCATCAGCAGCATGCAAAGTTATCAGGATAACCTGGCTATTCAGCAGCAGGCGCGTGATGGCAAGCTGAAAATTTTATACCTCGCCCCCGAACGGCTAAGCCAGAATTCGTTTGGCGCTTTTTTACAATCCCTGCCCATACGGCTGATCGCCATCGATGAGGCCCATTGTATTTCAGAATGGGGGCATGATTTTCGGCCTGAGTATAGGAATTTGCAGCACCTACGTTCTGCGTTTCCTCGTGTGCCTGTGATTGCGCTGACAGCTACCGCGACGAAAGGCGTGGTCGAAGATATCGCCAGGCAGTTAAAACTGCAGGATGCGCAGATGTTCGTGTCGAGTTTTAACCGCCCTAACCTCAGCTATCTCGTCCAGCCCAAAAAACAGACATTTCAGGCCTTGCTGCGCTATTTAAAAAACTATCAGGACCAGCCCGTGGTCATTTATCGTTTTTCTCGCAAAGGAACCGAGCAACTGGCGGAAGATTTGCGGGCAGAGGGGTATAAAGCTAAGCCGTACCATGCTGGATTATCCCCGGATATTAGACGTAAGACGCAGGAGCAATTTATCCGCGATCAAATTCAGATTGTCGTGGCCACGATCGCTTTTGGTATGGGTATTGATAAGCCTGATATCCGCCTTGTCGTTCATTATGAGCTTCCCAAAAGCCTGGAGGGTTATTATCAAGAAACCGGCCGTGCAGGGCGCGACGGTGATCCAAGTTTATGCCTTTTGTTTTATTCAGTAGCTGATTTGCGCAAGCATCGTTTTTTTATTGATGATGTCGCTGATGAGCGGGAACGCCAGCTTGCTTTGCAGAAGCTGCAAGATATCGTGAATTATTCGGAGACAGCATCTTGCAAGCGTCAGTTTGTTTTGCGTTATTTTGGTGAGTCCTGGAATCAAAATACCTGCGACGCCTGTATTTCCTGCAAGCCCTCATTGGCCTTGTCAGCTGGTGGAAGTGAGGCCTCTGCCGCGGATAATCATGATACAACCTTGTTTGAGCTGTTGCGCGCCTTGCGAAAACAGATAGCCGAAGAAGCTAGTGTCCCCCCGTTTGTCGTATTTCATGACACGGCCTTGCGTCAGATGTCTTCAAGCTTTCCACAAACCTCGGAGCGGTTCTTGCAAATCTCGGGTGTGGGGCAGGGGAAATTGGAGCGCTTTGGCGAGCGGTTTATGTCAGCCATTCGCGCCTATGCCCAAGAGCGGGGATTGAGCGAACAACCGCTTTTAGCCAAACAAGTGCAAGCTCCGCGGGTGCGAGTCCGTCTTGTCAAAGATGAGGAGTCAACATATCAGCAAACAAAAATATTGATTGAACAAAAATTGAGCCTGTAAGAGGTCGCCAGGCGCCGAGGATGTCAGCTAGCGACCATTGCCAATCATATTGAGCAGCTGTGCGCGGCGGGGGAAAGCATCGACCTCGAATATCTTCGTCCAGAACCTTCACGTTTGGCTATGATTTCAAAAGCCTTCGCCGAAAGTGGCGGCCGAGCATTGAAACCAGTGTTTCTGGCTTTGCGCGAACAGGTGACTTACGAAGAATTGCGCCTGGCAAGGTTGTTTTTGCCGAAATAGTGCTGCCCAAGTGAAGTAGCTGGAGATAAGCTATAATAAAGTCGTATGTCAACCTTTGGCTTGCTTTTGCTGATCGCCATTTTGTTTTATTTTCTTGGCCGTGCCGCTGATTTGGTCGTGAAAAACCTCAAAGTCATAGCCGGGCACTTGGGGATAGAAGTTTCTTTT
>CAYHTI010000072.1:0-4670 GCA_964359515.1 uncultured Gammaproteobacteria bacterium
TGCAGGGTATTTCCGAGCTGGTCACGGTGCACGGCATCATCAACGTGGACTTTGCCGACGTCAAAGCCATCATGAAAGACGCCGGTTCGGCGCTGATGGGCATTGGCTATGGCACGGGCGACAACCGGGCCGTAGACGCGGCTCGCGCGGCTATCAGCAGCCCGCTCTTGGAAGTTTCCATCGATGGCGCGAAAGGTATCTTGTTCACCATTACCGGCGGTAAGGATTTGGGCATGTACGAATTAAGCGAGGCGGCCACCATCATTACGGAAAAAGCCGACCCGAATGCCAAAATCATTTACGGCACGGTCATTGACGAAAACATGAAAGACGAAATCCGCATTACGGTGATTGCCGCGGGTTTTGGCAAAGCGCCTAAGCAGGTGAATCCGAACATGGAGAACATGGCTTTCGGGCAATCCCTGGCCGCCAACGCCTATAATAGCCCGCTCAGCCGCCTTTCCCAGCAGAACAAACCAGCAGCTTACAACAATGAACGGCCCCAGCCGCGCCCCATGACTATGACGCCAAGTTTCCGCAATCATGAAGTGGCCGACCCGATCATGACGGAACCGATCAAGCCGGAGGAGTCAAAGCGTTCAACCTCTTCTGGCCAGGATATTGATCAGGAAGACTTGGAAATTCCTGCCTTCATCCGTAAGAAGATGATGTAACATGTCCGTTCGAGGCGCGACATCACGACGCCATATTCCGCGTTCCTTTTGGGTTGCCGGCTTAGCTGCCGCAGCCTTATTAGGTGTAGCGCGCCTTGTCACGTTTATTGCGGGGGAGGACCGCGCGGTTGAACCCGCCGCCGCCCTGGTCGTGGAGGAAACGTTACCAGCACAACCAGACCCGCTGCTTGAACAGCCTGATGTCGTCTATGAGGTGAAGGAGGGGGACACCTTGGCCGATGTGTTCGCGGAGCAAAACGTGCCATACCCGGAAATCGTCAAGCTTCAACTGGAGAGCGCCGATATCTTCGATCTGACAAGGATCCAGGCCGGAAAGAGCGTATCGTATCTTTTTGCGCCAGAAGGGTCGATGTATCGCCTGGCCGAAGTCGCTTACCAGCCAGACGCCAACCGCGTTATCCGTGCCCAGCAGAACGAGGCGGGTTGGATCGTCACCGAAGAAGCGATTGTCTATGATATTCGCGAAATGACGGCGGCCGGCACGGTCGATGTTTCCCTCTATGTCAGCGCCATGGAAGACGGCGTGGATGAAAAAATTATCCTCCAGTTGGCTGATATTTTTGCCTGGGATATTGATTTCGCGCGTGACACGAGGACGGGCGACAGCTTCCGCGTCTTATTTGAGGAAAAATGGCGCAAAGGCCAGCGCGTCACCAGCGGAAAAATCCTTGCTGCGGAGTATACGAATAAGGGCAAGTCAATCAGGTCATACTATGTCAAACACGAGGACGGGAAGTGGGGATACTATGCCGCGGACGGCAAGTCATTGCAGAAAGCCTTTTTGAAAGCCCCGGTGAACTTCCGTTATGTCAGTTCAGGTTTTAGCTCGGCGCGTTTCCATCCGGTCCTTGGTAAAGTAATGGTCCATGACGGCGTCGACTATGCGGCTGATTACGGCGTGCCGATCATCGCGATTGGAGACGGCGTGATCAGTAAAATGGGTTGGATGGGAGGCTATGGAAACCGCATTGAAGTGCGCCACAATGAAGTGTACGGCTCGCAATATTCGCATATGTCGGCTTATGTCAAAGGCCTGCGTGTCGGCGACCGTGTTACGCAAGGGCAAGTCGTCGGTTATGTCGGCTCCACCGGCTTTTCCACCGGCAACCATGTGCATTTTTCCATGACCGACCACGGCAAGTATGTTGACCCTGCAACCGTCGACGCGCCAGACGGCGAACCATTACCCGAGTCCATGATGGCCGCCTTTCAAGCGCAGGTCGCGGTCTGGTCCAATCAATTAGACGGCATTCAAATACCTATATAAACATATGCAAGAGATCAACCCAGCAGGACCAGAGCACAAAACGCCTGCAGACAAACCCGCTGCGATTCATAACTCGTCCGAGGTGATGGCTGAATTGCGTCTGCAAAGAGAATTGTTGAAGCAAAACAATGACATGCTTCGTTCCATGAAACGCAGCCTGCGCGCGGCAGCCTTGTTTTCATCGGTTCGCACCCTTATTTGGCTCATTCCGCTGGCTATTGGCTTGGTTTACCTGCCGCCCTTGCTTAAAAAAGCCTCAGAATCATGGCGCGCGGTGCAAGAAGCCTCTTCACCGACGGGGCTGCCCCAAGGCCTGGATTTGCAGTCTTTACAGGACATTTTGCAGCGTTCCGGCTTGCTTGAAAGATAGAATGAAAAACGGCGTATATACTGGTATCTTATTGATTTTTCATTATGAGCGAAAACATTGCGACGAATACCCCTCAGGAGCCATCTAAAAAGGAACAGATGGTTCCTCTTTCGACTTTACGCGGCCTTATTACCATGGTCCTCGTTTTCGGCCTGATCGGCGGCGGCGTTTCTGGCGCGGTCGTGACATCGGTCATGGGCGTGAACAGCGCCTTGCCGCGCGGCCAAGACCGTGACCTTTCAAAAGGTATTGCCCAGGTGGTGACCGTGGAGGACTCAGCTTTTATCGACGTGGTCGAAAGCGCCACACCTTCCGTAGTCAGTGTCATTATTGAAAAGCCGGCGCGCTCCGCCACCGGGCCAAGTGCTTCACAATTTTTTGATTTTTCGATCCCAGGTTTTGAATTTGTCCCCAACCAACCGCAAACCGATGTACCATCAGAAGACGGGGAATCCTTGATGCAAGTTGGTGCTGGCACGGGTTTCGTCGTTTCCAAAAACGGTTTGATTTTGACCAACCGCCATGTCGTGCAAGACAAGGAAGCGACTTACTCCATTTTGACCCGCGATGGCCAAAAGTATGAAGTCGAAATCCTCGGTATTGATCCGGTCAATGACTTGGCCGTGATCAAGACGAAGGAAACCGTTGATTTACCAGCGATTAAACTTGGTTCATCCGACTCCATTAAGATCGGCCAAACCGTTCTCGCCATTGGTAACTCCTTGGGCGAATTCAGCAATACGGTCACCAAGGGCGTAGTTTCCGGCATCAACCGCCGCGTCACCGCTTCCGACGGCTTGGGCGGATCAGAAGTCCTTGAAGCAGCCATCCAAACCGACGCGGCCATTAACCCAGGCAACTCCGGTGGCCCCTTGCTCAATTTGTTTGGCGAAGTCATTGGTGTAAACACAGCCGTAAGCCAGCAAGGACAGCTCATCGGTTTCGCCATCCCAATCGACGACGCCGTCCGCTTAATTGATAGCATCGAAAAGCACGGCCGCCTCGTACGCCCTTATGTAGGTGTCCGCTATGTGATCATCGACAAGCAATTACAAAAATTGAACCAACTTCCAGTCGACTACGGCGCCCTACTCCGCCGCGGTGAAAAGCCAAGCGAACTAGCTGTCATCCCGGCTGGTCCGGCTGACAAGGCTGGTTTGGAGGAAAATGACATCATTTTAGAGATCAATGGAGAAAAAGTGGACCTAAATAATAGTTTGGTGCGGCTGATCGCTAAGTATAATCCAGGCGATAAAGTTACCCTTAAAGTCCTTAAGGATGTGGAAGAGAAGGAAATCAGCATGGTTTTGGGGGAGTTTGAGGAGGAGAAGGTGGTGAAGTAAGCTAAAGGGCGAATTATAAGCAAAAATCTCGGTTTTACCGGGATTTTTGCTTAAATCAAGGCGTTTTTGTAAATTGGCTTGCATTTTTGTTATTTATATGGTATAAATCACGGCTAGTTTCTTGGCCTAGGTTGGCCAGGACTGGCTTTGTTTTTCACTTCCACAGAGGAGGATCGTCATGACGGGCAAGCCTGTCAACGACGACAAGTACGTCGTTTTGGGGCGGATGACCGCCAAGTTCATGGACCTTTCGCGCCGCGTGCGCGACGGGTCCCTGCCTTCCGACAAGGTGCTCGCCGGTCTGCAGTCGCTCGTCGAGGGCGGTTTCAGCACGACCAAGCCGGCCGAGGCCAAGATCGAGTACATCGACGGCATGCTCACCCCCGTCGGTCAGCAGGTCGCCAACTTCCGCCGCTGGAACACCCGCTACGGCTGGGAGTTCTCGGACGAGGAGATCGAGGCGGCTGCCAAGTCAGCGCCGGCCTGGCCGGAGGGCAAGCTGGTCTCGGTCCAACTCGTGCCGTACTTGGACGACCACAGGGACGAGAACGGCAACCTCATCCAGTGGGGTGTCGGCCGCACGTTCGATGCTCTGTGGACCATCGCCGCTCTTCGTCAGCAGCGGCACGGTGAGCGGCGGAAGGAGCACCGCCAGGGGGACAAGTACTCCTGGCGCTACGACGGGCTGAGGTCCGATCCGGACTATCTCCGCCTCCTGTCCGGCCTCAATCACCCGGGCAAGTGCCTGCGCTGGGAGGTCGTCGACCTCGCCGCGAACTGGGACAAGCGCAACGGCGTCGCTCCCAAGGACGTTCGGAACGCGAAGTCGCCGCACGCCGGCATGCTCGCTGCCGCCGCTCACCACCCGCGATGGGTGAGGGCGATGGATGGGGAGACCGTTCCCTACGTGTGGGCCGCCGGTTACGAGTGCGGAGGCGACGTTGAGGGCTGGTGCGGCGTCCCCTGGCTCAACTTCAATCAGAACAACCGCCAGG
>CAYHTI010000073.1:0-4607 GCA_964359515.1 uncultured Gammaproteobacteria bacterium
CTTAGAAACATTGATCCAGGCCATCCAGTCTTGCACGGAAATTATCCCGCCAATCAAGCTCTTTATCATCGGCGATGGCGCGGACAAACGCCGCATCCTTTGGCTCATTGACCAAACGCATCTAAGAGCGCGCATCCAAGTAGCCGCCAATGATCAGGATTATCGCAGGTTTTTAAATAACTTAGACGTTTGTATTGCGGCTAATAATACGGACATTGGTTTTAACCCGGTCATCGCCCATGCCCACTCCCGCGGCCTGCCTATTATTGCGACGGATTTACCTGGCCACCAGCAAATGATTGAACATGGTAAAACCGGCTTGCTCTACACGCCAGGCAATTCACATATTTTGGCGCAGCACCTGGTTAACCTCTACACGCACCCCGACTGGATGTCGCACTATAAAAATATCGGCCCGGAACTGGTCCGAAGCCGATACGGTGTTGATGATTTTTTCCAGGCCGCGAAAGACCTGCTTGAAAGCTGATTTAGAACAATCCACGCGTCGGTGTTTGAACGCCTGACTCGGTAAATCCACCTGTGCCATACGTATTCGTAGCCCTCTGCAATCGCGAAACAACAAACCACGTTAGGCTATAGGACATGAGGATCAAGATAAGACCAATTGCAGCATTGCGCATGGTCTTTTTTGCTTCTGAAACTTTTTCCTCGTTTCCAGCGGCGGTCATCCAGGTAAAACCAGCATAGACCATCAAACTTACCGCGCCGATGCCCAAGAAACTGAGCGCGATGCGGATGATGCGGCCGATCAAGACGAACGGATCACGGGATTGGGTTGCATAGGAGACGGGCACCGCCAGCTGGTCAAGCGATGGCAGGTATTTATTATCGGTCTGTTGGTATGGATTGGTGTTGATGCTAGATGGTGTAGGCGTCGGCTCAGAAGGGAAAAAATCGGCCGCTTGCGCGCTGAAAGGTACAAAGCTTAAAAAAGCTCCCACGAGGCATGACAGGATGGCCATTCGCACAAATAATTGCATACGCTTTAGCGGCTGCGCTGATACTGATAAGGCGCGCTCGTATCTCCAGATTGCTGTTCTGGAACAAACTGTTCACCAACCCCAGTCCAAGTCGCAGGATTTTCCTGCTCCGGAGCAAATACGACCCGAGTCACAAACAGCGTTATTGAATAACTCAGCATGATAATAACCAAGCCGATGACCGAGTTTTTCAGAACCGCCTTAGCCTTGGTAACCTGCTCCTCATTACCACGCGCAGAAAACCAGAGGAATCCCGCATAGAGCGTGAGTATCAACAAGATAATGCCTACAAAACCCAAGGCCACGCGCACCAGGTTGGCAATGGTGTAACGCAAATCACGCGGTCGGCTGATACCAGTCTGCTCAAAGGCGGCAAGCGGGTTGCCCGGACCAAATTGCTTCACCGCTTCTTTCCCGGTCATTGGCGTAGTCGCGGCATGGGAAACGGCAATGCGGGCCGTAAAAGAACCGGCAACAATGGCCAAAACCGTGGCAGCAAAACAAACGAGGTAAAACAATCGTTTCATAACCTATTTACGTGCAGCATTGTAAAGCACGCTGGTGACAAAGTAGGCGGCTGAATAGGCAAGTACGATGACCACAACGCCCAAGACGCCGTTTGTGAGGTATTTTTGGGCCTGTGCCACCTGTTCTTCATTCCCGCGCGCCGTAAGCCACAAGAAACCACCGTACAGGAAGATGATAAAAGCGATGGTCCCGGTAAAGCCCAAGATAGCCGTAACGATCTTGCCAATCACGCTTCCCAAGAGCGGCGCGTTGGTCGTGTTGTATCCGAAGCCCTTATCACCAGCCGTGTTGAGATACTTGTTGATCTCATCATTTGTGGAGGCTCTGGCCACCTCGGCTCCTGGCACCGAAACAATGGGGGTGAAAATGAAAAAACAAATAGCCAAACTGGCGCAAAATGTTGTAAGCGAACGAAACACGTTTTTCATAGGTAAGCGTTACTTTTTCACCGTCGCCTGACTAACAAAAGAGACGGCGAAAGTTACAATGGCATAAGCCAAGGAAAGGACAATTAATCCGACAACGACTTGCTTCACAATGGTTTTGGCTTTCGTGATCTGGTCATCATTGCCGCCAGACATCATCCAAAGATAGCCAGCATAGATCAGTAAAATTACGGCTACCGTGCCCAAAAGGCCGAGTCCAAGGTTGATGGCATTGCCGATTTTTTGCGCGATGGTGTTTTCACCGGTTCCAACACTGACATCATAGGACGGGTTGGCCACGGTCATGAGCTTATCCCAAACATCCCCTTTGACGTCATCTCTGGTTACAGCTGAAGCCGGAGCGGCAGAGAGAAAGAGGCTGATGGCGATGAGGGCTCCAAGCAAAGCACGCATAACAAACGCTTACGCTATAAGACGATCGAAATGATAAAGGCCGTAATTGCGTAGGCCATGCCGACAATGATAATGCCGACCACGACTTGTTTGATGAGGGTTTTGGCTTTTGTGACATTGTCTTCATTACCCGCGGCCGTGATCCACAAACCACCGGCATAAACGATAAGCCCGACGGCAATCGTGCCGAGCACGCCGATCACGGCGTTTAAAATCCTGCCAACAACCTCTTCGGGCTCTTCGCCTGACTCTAACCCGCTCTTGCCGGCCAGGGCTTCGGTGCCAGAAATAGCCTTGTCGATGGCTGATTCAGCCGAAACCACCGCTGGCAAGCAAACGATAGTTGCTACAAAGAGGAGAAGGGCGCTGAAAAAATATCGTTTCATACAATAAAGATTATTGGCCCTTCTGTTCGATTGCTTCTTTAACGACGGGGCTCTCGCCAGTCACCGCGCTCCGTAAAGCCTGTAAGACAAAGTTGACGATGATATAAGCGCTAAAAACGATGATCAAACCCAGGACCGCGCCTTTTAGGATGCCCTTTGCTTGTGTGATCTTGTCTTCATTACCTGCCGCCAAAATCCAGAGGGCGCCAGCGTATACCACGAGTACCAGAACCGCCATACCGACAAAGCCAAGCACGACATTGATGATGCTACCCAATGATTGCTCAACATTGGGAACTTGGCCGCTGGTTGTGATGCCGCCTTTGTCTAAAGCTTTGCCGAATTCATCTTTCACATTCACCGCGGCAAATGCAATCGAGGGAACCAAAAACAAGGAAAGGAGGACAGCCGCAAGCCAAGATCGTCGTGCCATAGAAAGTTTTATAGAAAGAAGGGTCTCCCAAGTTTTGAGCGTACCCTTCTCTCCCCCCAAACCTACGCTCGGGGCGAGAAAACCGTTAGGCGTTGGTTCCTGTCGCACCAATGAGTTGGTTGACGACAAACTGCGTGATCGCGAAAGCGGACAAGATGATGATCAAACCGATCAAGCCGGAGAAGAGGACCTTCTTGGCCTGGCCGACTTTTTCGTCATTACCCGCGGCGGTCATCCACAAGACACCGCCCCAAAGGACGATAACCACGGCCACAATGCCGAGGAAGGAGAGCGCGATGCGGATGATGTTCGCCACCGTCTCACGCGGATCCTGTTGTCCAAGACCGGTTGAAGCGCCATAGTTGACGCCCAAAAGATCGGTCTGCGCGCCGACCACGGCCGGCACAGCGACCAAAGATACGGCCCAAATTAAACTAGCGAGAAACACGGCGATTTTCTTCATAGCTCACCTACCCTTCGAGGGATTTTTAATGTTGAAGCGCGCACGATCCGAGTATTCAGACCGACGAGCTCACACCACTAATTCGGCAGCTGTAAGGATTGGTAGTCAGGCACCCAAAGGCGGAACAAAGCCATCAAAATGAAGACGGTGGTCATGACAATGAGCATTTTGCCTAAGCGTTCTTTGTTCTCCACGCTTTTGATTTCATTGCCTTCATTGTACATCCAATTGTACACGCTCACGACGGCAATGACGGCGGCGACACTCATGATACCTGCCAGCAAGAAACGGATGCTGATTTGCAGAATGACGAGCCAAGACGGCTTAAGCCCGAAAAAATCAGCCGTATTGGGAATGATTGCCGTGGCCGCGAAAGCTTGGGCGATTTTGGACTGTAAATTCTTGGTTTTCATGGATATTGTACGGCCTGGCAGGCCAAAAGACAAGAAACTAGGCTGGCTTGGTTAAAATACTGAGCAGCACGGTAAAGACCGCTACCCCGGAAAGCGCTAGGACAAGGCCAACCACACCCCAGAACAAGGTTTTCTTCCCCTTTTCCACTCTTTCGGAATTGCCTTGCGAAGAAATGAGCTGCAAACCGCCGACCGCGATCGGTAAAATGGATAATACGGCGACCGCCTGAAAAGCGGTGGCTAACATTCTGCCTAAGCGCTCTTGCAGGTTGGTAATTTCATCTTTCTGGCCTGCTTTGGTTGTTCCGGTAAAATCAGGCAAAATCACGGGCTGCCCTGGATCATTAGTAGATGCAAAGCTCGCAGAAGGCAAAACAAACAAGCATGCCGAGAAAACGACAAGCGCGGAAATAAAAAATGTCTTTAGTGTTTTCATATCAAACCCCGCCAAAAAATTTACCGGCATTCTGGACCACGGCATTCACTACCACATAGCCACCAAAGGCAACAACGAGGCCGAGTACCGCCCAAAGCAAGGTTTGCT
>CAYHTI010000074.1:0-4598 GCA_964359515.1 uncultured Gammaproteobacteria bacterium
AGAATTACCGTCTGTAGGTTTTGATCGAATGGGAAAAGGGACAGAAGACGTTGAACTAACAGCTACATAAATGAAAACCACCGGCATTAGAGCTGGTGGTTTTCATTTTTTTCAATACAATTTCATTGACCATTGGAGAGCGAAGAATTAAGCTTATATCAGCTATTGTATGCATCCTTATGCCCGAATCATTTGAATTTAAAGGCGAGAAGCGGCTTCCAATCCTGGAACAATCTCGCGTAAAGGAATTGATCGAACGTCGGGAAATCAAACCCGAAGATTTTGAACTCCTTGAAGAGTTGGCTGCATTTCCCAACCGCCTGTTCATCGAGTTGCTGCACAACATGTTTAATATGAATAAGGACAAAAGCCTGTTGGTTTTGGAACGCGAGATTGAGTCGATGAAGCGTCGTGGGGAGCAGATTAAGGGAACAGCTCATGACGCAGAGGCGTTTAAACAGAAATTTGAGCTCTTGGAGACCATGCATATCTTTGCAAGTAAGTACGACTGGGCGGTGTGTTATAACCTGGTGAGAGTTTTTGAGGAAAAAGATTGAGACGGGTTTGTGTGTTGATGGTTATTCTATAGTTATCCACAGAAAAGCGGTAGCAGTCGCATTGACTGACTGCCAATTTTGTATTAAGATGGGTTCTACCGAGGCAAGAAGTCTAAAGCTTTGCGTCTCGACCACCTGAAAACAAAGAAGCGCTGAGTTGATCATCAAGCTAGCCGAGGATGGTTTTAAAACCAGACACGGATTCTGAGTGACGGGCCCGACAAACGAACGGGAAACCGAACGTGAAACGGATTAAACGCAGGCGGGGCGGCTTTGGTCAGGTGCCTGTAGGTTTACAGGTATCGCAAAGTGACGTAGAATACATGGTATGTGGGTGATGTTGCGCAACATCACCCACTCCAACCAAAATGTTTACCATAACCCAGGACGATCTTTGGAAAGCTTGGCGCGCGTTGTATAGTGGGAAGCCTAAAAGGAAACGAAAATACTCTAGGGGCGTTGACAACGTGTCCGTTGAAGATTTTAAAGACAGAGAAACTGAATATATAAATGAGATTTACTGCCAGTTAAAAGGCGGTTTTTTTAAATTTAAGCCCTTAAAAGAGTATCTCAAGCCTCGTCCTGGAAAAGAACCAAGGCTAATACAAGCCCCCACAGTCACAGATAGAATCGTTCAAAAGGTGATTTCAGATCATCTCATGAAACAATTTCTTAATCTTTTTAAAAAATCGGGCATTATTGGCTCAGTTCAAGGCACCTCCATTAAAAAAGCCTTGAATAAGGCCCTTAACTATCACACTTGCGGGCTTGTCTATTTACTTAAAACTGACATTAAAAATTACTATCCAACCATAGACCCTAAGAGGATGAGAAAAATTTTTTATCGACATGTCCATGATAGAAATCTTAGGGTTTTTTTGATGATTATTTAACACAATCGCAACAGCCTGGCATTCCTCAAGGGACTCCACTTTCTTCTTTTTTGTGCAATCTGTATCTTTTAAAATTTGATCAAGCCTTAAACAGGCAAGATGATATAAAGCACTTCAGATACATAGATGATTTAGTTGTCTTTTGTAAAGATAGAAAAACAGCGGAAAAAGTATATAAAAAAGTAAAAGTCATGTTTAATCAGATAAATCTTCAAATTCATGATCTTGGGACTGCAGGGAAGACAGAAATTGACCTTTTTAACAGAGGCAAAATTGATGTTTTAGGAGTAATTTATAAAGGCAATAAACTTTTGATTAAACCTAAAAAACTAAAAGATTGTATTGAAAACCGGATTAATCCAATAGCGTTTAATGCTTGTTTGTATTCAAGAAATCGAACCGAGGCAGAATCCGTTCAGGATTTGTTGAAGGATTTAGATTGGCGCATTCATGGTTGGGCTAGTGCATATAGTTTTTGCGATGTTGTAGAGCTGTATTCAGAGTTAGATAAAAAACTTCAAAGCCGATTCAATAAGCTTCTGTCGGGTCTCAACCTTACAGAAAGTCAAAAGCAGGCATTCAGGAGAAAACTACCTTTGTTTAGCGATATTTTCAACAAAAAATAGTTTTAACTAGTCGTTTGCTGGACTAAAAATCTTCCTAGTAGGTCTGATGAAGCACAGAGGAATAAAATAGACGTTTTATCTCTTTGCAACGTTTTTGGTTATGGTATAATGCTCTCACGAAATTCGAAATATCGGCGTCGGAACAGGTCTCAAAATCAAACAAAAAAACTAAAATCAAATCGTAAGCTTTTTGGAAAGTTTGCTGCCAAAACATGTTGCGATTTGTTTTTTTATTGCAAACTTGGTTCCGTCACTAAAATAATTGAAAGGGATATTTATGAGTGCGGCATCCTCAAATTTACACACACCTACCGCGATGTTTACAGATACTAAAAAGAAAAAAGAGATTCCACTTAGTCATACTGCTCAAGTTGTTGCAGAAAAAAGATATTTAAGAACGGATGAGAACGGTATTGTCATCGAAACCGTTTACGACATGTTTGAGCGCGTCGCCAATAATATTGCTTCCGCGGACGCTATTTACGGAGCCACGCAGACCCAGGTTAAGGAGACAGCCGAGCAGTTTTTAGACATGATGGTGGATTTAGAGTTTTTGGCGGGCATGACCTTGCGCAATGCGGGCCGCGAATTACAGCAATTATCGGCCTGTTATGTCTTGCCGCTTGAGGATTCCATGGAGTCTATTTATACGACCCTTAAGAATGCCGCCAAACTGCATAAGACGGGCGCTGGTATTGGCTATGACTTTACGAAGTTGCGTCCCAAGGGCACGGTTGTGAAGTCCACGGGCGGCAAGTCTTGCGGTCCGGTAGGCTTCATGAAGCTCTTTGAGTTTTCTTGCGCCACGGTCGTGAACAATGCCGCCACCCGCCGCGCTGGCAATATGGGTATCTTGCGCATCGACCATCCGGATATCGATGAGTTCCTTTCGGTAAAGGAGGACAATAACCAGCTCAACAACTTCAATATCTCGGTAAACATCACCGACATCTTCATGAAAGCCGTCAAAGAGGGGACGACCTATGACCTCATTGACCCGCATAGCGGCAAGGTGGTGGAAAAGCGCGACGCCCGTGACATGTTTAACCGCATTTGCGAAAAGGCCTGGCGCTCGGCCGAACCGGGAATTATTTTCTTTGACCAGGTGAACCGCTTTAACCCCACGCCGCAGTTAGGGCCCATGACCGCCACCAACCAATGCGGCGAGCAGCCCTTGTTTCCGTATGAGGCCTGCAACCTAGGCTCCATCGTCTTGTCCCGCATGCTGCGCAAGACCATTTCCGGCGTGGCTGAGATCGATTGGGAAAAGTTGGAAGACCGTGTGCGAAAATCCGTCCATTTTCTCGATAACACCATTGACCTTAACAACTATCCTTTAGAGGAACTGGCTAAAATGAACCGTGCCAACCGCCGTATCGGTTTGGGCGTCATGGGTTATGCGGATATGCTCGTGGAAATGGGTGTTCCGTTTAACTCAGAAGAAGCCGTGCGCCTTGCTGAAACGGTCATGAAGTTTATCCAAGAAAAGAGCCACGACGAAAGCCGCCGCTTGGCCCGCGAACGTGGCAGTTTCCCTAACTTCAAGGGCAGCCGTTGGGAAAAGCTTGGTTATCCGGAAATGCGTAATGCCACGGTCACCACGATCGCCCCGACCGGCACCACCAGTATTTTTGCTGGCTGCTCCTCGGGCATTGAGCCGATTTTTTCCCTCGTGTACGTGCGCAAGAATATTTTAGACCAAGATAAAGACGAATTCATCGAAGTACACCCCCTGTTTGAGCAAAAGTGCAAAGACCGTTGGATCTATTCCCGCGAGCTCATGCATCAAGTTGCCGAAGCGGGGAGCACGCACGGCGTCGAAGCGATTCCCGATGACCTGAAGCGGGCCTTTGTGACGGCGCATGACATTGAGCCCAAATGGCATGTATTAACCCAAGCAGCTTTCCAGAAGTACACGGACAATGCCGTTTCCAAGACCGTGAACATGCCCAATGCGTCCACCCTTGAAGAAGTAAAAGAGGTCTACCGCCTGGCTTATGATACTGGCTGCAAAGGCGTCACGATTTACCGTGACGGCAGCCGCGACAAGCAGGTCCTTAATCTCGTAAAAAAATCTTCGAAGTAAGCTTCCCTTGCTATGAGCGCTAAACAAATCATGTCCAAAGTAAAACCGAAACTCGCCGAACAGAGCCTGGCCGTAGCACGTCAGCGCTATATGCGTATTGACGAGAAGGGAAACCCCATCGAAACGCCGGAAGAAATGTTTTACCGCGTGGCGCATTTTATCGCCCAGGCGGATACCAAGTTTAATGCCAAAACCGATGTCGACGCTTTAACCGACCAGTTTTACCAGATGTTAGCGCGCATTGAGTTCATTCCCGGCGGACGCATTTTCTTTGAGGCTGGTAATGCCAACACGGGCCAGATGGCTTCTTGCTTTGTCTTGCCGGTTGAAGATAGTGTCGAAGAAATTTTCCAGACGTTAAAGGACGGCGCCATCACGCAACAGAAAAATGGCGGTACCGGTTTTAACTTTTCTAAGATCCGTCCCAAAGGTGATT
>CAYHTI010000075.1:0-4499 GCA_964359515.1 uncultured Gammaproteobacteria bacterium
TCGCAGATAGAAATAATCTTGCGCTTCCCGTCGGCCAATCTTTCCTGCTGGATAATGAAGTGAATTGCGCTGTTAATTTGCGCGCGCACGGCCGAAAGCGGCAAATCCAAGTCAGCCATCAGCACCATGGTTTCCAAACGCAGCAATGCTTCTTCCGGTGCATTCGCATGGACGGTCGTCAACGAACCTTGATGGCCGGTGTTCATGGCCTGCAACATATCTAAAGCTTCGCCGGCACGGATTTCGCCGACAATGATCCTGTCGGGACGCATGCGCAAAGCGTTTTTCACCAAAGTCCTGATGGTAATTTCCCCTTGCCCCTCGATATTGGGCGGACGCGACTCCAGTGAAACGACATGCGGGTGATCTAGACGAATTTCCGCCGCGTCTTCAATGGTAATAATACGCTCATCAACCGGAATCTGACCGGCCAAGGCATTCAGTGTGCTGGTTTTACCGCTGCCCGTGCCGCCAGAAATCAACAGATTGCGCTTAGACCTCACGCAGGCCCTTAAAAAAGAAGCCATTTTCACAGTCAGCGCCTCGGTTTCTACTAATCGATCAAGGGTAAAAGGCTGCGCGGGGAAACGACGAATTGTGAGGGTTGGGCCATTGATCGCCAAGGGAGGAATAATGGCGTTCACGCGCGAGCCATCGGGTAATCTGGCGTCGACATATGGGCTCGATTCGTCGATGCGCCGACCGATTTTGCTGACAATCTGGTTGATTAACGCTAAAATTTCTTCTTTATTTTCAAAACGCAGCGCGGTTTTTTCTAAGCGGCCCTTTCGCTCTATGTACACGGCGTCCACGCTGTTGACCATGATTTCGGTCACAGACTCATCCCGTAGCAAAGGCTCAAGCACACCTAAACCTAAAAAGCGATCCACGACTTGTCCCGCAATAATTTCGTGCTGATCAGCAGGAAGATACGGGAAAGACTGCCGGCAAAGAAGGCTCGCTTCCTGCCGAACCTGTTCCCTATCCAAACGCTCGCGGCTCACACCGCGCTGCTCCCAACGTTCCACCAAAAGACGATGCACAGCTCGCACATCCAGCTGCAATCCGTCAGGTTGAGCGTCCGATGAAGTCATATATTTAATCGTTTCTTGCGGCCGGCTCAACCAGCACAAGTAAAGATAAACGATTTGCGCGCGCCTGCAACAGGTTCGCCGCCTGGATGGGATCGACGTCTAATAACAGCCGCTCCGGCTGATTTTGCTTGTCGAAATCAATTTTAAGAACGCGGACATGTTCAGCCAGGAGAAAGGTGCCATCATCCACCGAATGTTCTGCCAGGCTGCCCATAACGGTAATGTAATCATCAACCGCCGCCTTTGGTGCATTGCCAGTCAACCAATTAGTGGGCAGAGCCATGCCCAGCAAGTCTTTTGATACCAACAGGCTCTCTGAATTAGCTGACACCTTTTGCGCCAAATGATTGGTGGTCAGCACCTCTTGTCGAGACATCGGGGCAACCAAAGTTACGCCCTCAACCGCCTTCAAATCTGTAACAGCGGTCAGGGGCTGCGTCCCTTTGGTCAGCTTGGCCATAATGAAATCTCCGGCTTCAATGGCTTTCGGCGAGGTGAGATCTTTAGCGGCCACAACCACCTCAATTTTCTCGCTTTGGTCTGCCACGGACAGCATCCAATAGCCGATGGAAAAAAAAGCGGTCAGCGCGGCAACAATCGCCAGCAAAAAGCGTCCGAAACGCTGTAAAAAACCACGCTTTGGATTCGATGATACCGGCACGGGTTGAACTGTTTTGTCAGGCATACATTTAGGGACAAACGGGTACGCTCATAATTGCTTGTGCGCTTATTTGGCTGCCGCTTTTGCCGCCATAGTAGTAAGGAAAGAGCGTGGTCACGGTTTCTTGCGCGGTCACCCTTAGGTCAAATCGTTTCTGGGCGGCCGAGCCGTTACAATTCATGGCGTTGTCAGGATACGAAATCGTCAAATTCAAGGGCAGATTTGCCGCATTGTTGTAATCAAGATAATCCTGCACGATCGATGGTACTTGGGGATCAGCCGTAATCGCCGCCCGATCTTCATCGGTCAAATACGGCAAGGGATCCGTGGCTTCCGGCGGCGGGTTGTGGGCTTGCGCTTTTTGGACCACCAAATTCCCAATTTCCACTGCGCCGGCTTGAGCCGCTAACTCCGCCAAAGCCTGCAAATGCGTCTTCTTGGCCATCAACAGGCCGGCATCTACGACAACAGCCATGTACACAACCACGACCGGCAACAGCAAAGCCGAGACAGTCGCGATATTCCCCTTTTCATCCTTACACCAATTACGGAACATATTCAATCCGAGCTACTGATTGTCCCGAGACCTTCTTAAATTCCACAGGAAGGATATCGTATGTGATCGGCAGCTGATATTCAACACGCACCGTCAAGGGATAGCCGCGAACACGCGCTGGACTGGAAGCATCCAACGGATCAACAAAAACATTGATCCGTGACGTATTGGTATCGATGGCGGCCATCACGGCCAGAGCCGCCCCCTCAATTTGGCCATTGTCGTTGGTCAAAGCCCCCATACGGGCAGCCTCGCGCGCTGCATTGGTAACCACTTGTTGTGCTGTCATCCAGTAGCCGATGGTGATGATCGCGAAAAACAGCATCAGAAAAACAGGGACAATCAAAGCAAACTCCACAATCGATTGTCCCCGTTCATCTTTCAGCCAGTTTAACCACGAGCCTCTCACCATAATCTATGTTTTAGCGTCGCTTGCTGCTGGATGTGGCTGTTCTTGATGAAGAGAAGAAGCTTTTGACTGAGGAAAAAGCGCTTTTGGCAACGCTCTTCACCGAGCTCGCAGCAGAACTTGCAGCCTTCGAGACCGTACTTGCCGCCGAACTAGCAGCCTTCGAAACAGTGCTCGCGGCCGAACTCACTGCTTTCGAGACCGTACTTGCCGCCGAGCTGACGGATTTAGAGACTGTGCTTGCGGCCGAACTTACAGCTTTCGAAACCGAACTCACCGTCGAGCTGACAGCCTTTGAGACCGTACTCGCGGTCGAACTTACGGCTTTCGAGACCGAGCTTACCGTCGAGCTGACAGCCTTAGAGACGGTGCTGACAGCCGTACTAACTTTAGCCACAGCCTTACTCGCAACGGAAGTGACCGTGGTCGTAACTTTCTTCACCGCTGAGCTAACGGTTGAGACCACACTCTTACTAGCGCTGCTCACCGAGCTAGCGACGGACGAGACCGCTTTGCTAACCGTGCTCACGGCCTTTGACACGCTGCTGCTAACAGACTTGGCAACGGCAATAACCGGCGTCGCGAGAGCTTTGACCACGGAGACAACTTTACTTACCACGGGTTTGACTACATTTGCCACCGAGTTGGCGACAGTCTTTACCGCCGAGCTGACAGAGCTCGCCACAGAACTTACCGCTTTCGAGATAGTCTTTGGAATGGACACGACGGCGTTGACCACGGAGCCAGCAACCTCTTTGATGGCTGAAATTGCTTGTGAACCATAATTTACCGCAGTACTCACCACGCTTTTTGCTGCATTACTAATGACCTCACGGTTTTTAATCGCGGCGGAAGTAAGTTGCAACCCAGCGCCGATCAAAAAGGCCGCGCCGGCAAATGCTGCCACCGCCGTAGCCGGTACTACTAACGTCGCACCAACGCCAGTCCATGAACTAACAGCCGCCGCCGCGTAAAGGCTGCTAGCCAACAGACCGGCACCACCACCAACAGTATTAGCGACATTCGCACCCGTCTTCAGCATCGTAGACACACCATCCAAGCTTAATAACGTGCTCAAATCGCCATCGACCGATAGCTGTGAATACAATTGATAATCATCAGATAAACCAGTCGCACCGCTATAAAGAGCCAGTCCGGATAAAGCCAAACCAGCTCCCTTGCCAATAACACTACCAACAGGTGTCTTCAAAAATGTACTCACAGCGGACGCGCCGTTGGAAATATAATTACCCGCCGAACGGGCTAAAGTTTGAACGGACTTCGGCGCGACACTACGCCAAGCAGAACTAATAAGGTTTTTGGTGCTCAAATACGCATTAGATAGCGCTGAGCCCTGCTTTACTTCTTGTACTAACAGCTGACCTTGCAACAAATTAGAGGACCCCGCTGATGGCTTTGGAATAAACGACCCTGACCGCCAAACTCGTCCCATTTGCCCTTCGGTTTCCATGGCGTATCTTATCACTTGATCAATAGATTTGAAGCCTGGCCGTGCGAGTACCTCCTTCTCTGAAAGTATAACAACTGGTATCTCCTCAATAGACGTAATCGCGTTACCTAATGACCTAACTCTATGATGACCATCTACCAATATAACGCGCCCATCGTGGACAAACCCAGCCACGGGCTCCGTGCCACTGACTAATCCATTGTAATTTCCGGCTCGATACTGTAAAGAGAAATGTTTTAATGTTGAGGGTGTATATTCATCCACACCCTGAATTCCGACCAATTCGGAAACAGGCACCCATTGAGTAT
>CAYHTI010000076.1:0-4454 GCA_964359515.1 uncultured Gammaproteobacteria bacterium
CGAAAAATCCCGCTTGGATCGGCAAACTTCACCTCGGATTTTCGAGGGTGCACATTCACGTCGACCAAGTCCGCTGGCAAAGAAATGTGCAAAACAAAAGCAGGATAGCGATTCGGCTCGATATGGTGGCTATAGCCCTGCTTCACGGCTTTAGCGAGCACAAAGTCCTGCACCGGCCGGCGGTTTACAAAGATAAACTGCTCGGGACGGCCTGTTTTTGCTTTAGCCGGGTGCGAGAGAAATCCGCTGACCACCAAGGCTGCGCGCTGATGGTTTAAATCCAGCATGTCGGCAGAGATTTCCTTGCCGAGCACGACCGCGACCCGATCCTTCCAGTCGGTCACTGCATTTAAGCGCAAAACGTCTTTACCGTTATGCGTGAGTGTCCAGGAAACATGCGGATTCATGAGCGCGACCTGGGTTATGACCTGGGCAATATGCCGAAACTCTGTGGAGGCTACTTTTAAAAACTTTTTTCTGGCCGGGACATTGTTAAAGAGACCACGTATCTCGACAGTTGTTCCTGGTGCCCCACCCGCAACACGTATCACGGGAGTTCCGCCCTCCACCAACAATTCCGTGGCAGATACTGCATCCAAAGGACGACTAAGTAAACGAAAATTGGAAACGGACGAAATCGCCGCCAATGCTTCGCCGCGAAAACCGAAGGTCGCGATAGACTGGAGATCCTGGATATTCTTAATTTTGCTCGTGGCATAACGACGCACGGACAATTTCACGTCCGCGGCATCCATGCCTCGCCCATTGTCGATAATCCGAATCAGATCCAGCCCGCCGTTTTCGATATCAATACGGATGTCGGTCGCGCCGGCATCGAGGCTATTTTCAACCAACTCTTTCACAGCCGAAGCCGGTCGCTCGACCACTTCACCGGCAGCGATCTTATTGACGAGTTGTTGGTCTAGGATGTGGATATTGGGCATACTATTCTTCCACCTCATTCTTAAACTCCTGCAGCATCTGCAAAGCCTGCATAGGCGTCAGCAAGTTGGGGTCAATCTGTCGCATTTTTTTTACCACGGCATGGTCGCCCTTTTCCACGGGCATAAGCGGCAAGGTGCCTTGGCGCGTCTGGCGCTTTTGTTCCCAGGCATGTTGTTCGAGCTTGGCTAAAATGTCTTTAGCGCGCATGACTATGGAATGCGGGAGGCCGGCAAGTTTTGCGACGTCAATACCGTAACTGCGGTTGATACCGCCTTTGAGCACCTGGTGTAAAAAAACCACCCTTCCCTGGTCTTCAGCCACGGCCACGCTAAAATTCTCGCCGCGCGGCAGCCGCTCAACGATTTCGATCAATTCATGGTAATGAGTGGCAAACAAGGTCTTGGCTTTGACGACATCATGTAAATGCTCGGTCATGGCCCAGGCCAAGCTTAAACCGTCATATGTGCTTGTACCTCGTCCTAGCTCATCTAGGATCACCAGGCTGCGTTCGGTCGCATTGTGGAGGATATAAGCCGCCTCCTGCATTTCAACCATGAACGTAGAACGGCCGCGAGCCAAGTTGTCTGATGCTCCGACGCGCGTAAATAAACGGTCGACTACGGACCAGGTCATTTCCTTTGCAGGAACGAAGGAACCTATTTGCGCCAAGAGGACGAGCAAGGCTGTCATGCGCAAATAGCTCGATTTACCAGCCATATTGGGCCCAGTGAGCAGGACGAAGTGGTTCTGGGCATCCAAAATCACGTCATTGGGCACATAGGCTTGTTCAATAAGCGTTTCAATAACTGGATGGCGGCCTTGTTTGATCGATAAAACTCCGTCCTTCGCGATGGTCGGCCGCGCATAGCGTCGTTCGATTGCTAGCTCAGCGAGGGCTGACAATACATCGATACTCGCCAAGGCCCGTGCGGTAGTCTGGAGACCTTGCACATGGGCAAAAACACGTTCACGCAAGCCAATAAGAATCGTCTGCTCCAACCGCACTATTTTATCTTGCGCGCCAAGCACCTTTTCTTCATATTCTTTTAGCTCGGGCGTGATATAACGCTCGGCATTCACGAGCGTCTGCTTGCGAATATAATTTTCCGGAACAGAAGCAAGGTTCGCTTTGCTGATCTCGATGTAATAGCCGAAAACGGAATTGTACTTGATCTTTAAAGAGTTGATGCCCGTGCGTTCGCGCTCAGTTTCCTGCAAAGCGCTGATCCATTCCTTGCCCGACGACGACAACGAACGCAGCTCATCGAGTTCGGCATTAACCCCAGACCTAATGTAGCCTCCGTCCTGCGTCAAAACCGGCGGATCATCATTGATGGTCGTTGAAATGTCTTTACACACGTCCGCGTGCTCGGAGACCAGGGCAGCTAATTCAATTAAGCGTGCACTGCCCTTTCCCTGCTTTAACAGCAAGCCTTTCAGCTCAGGCAAACGGGATAGTGTTTCTTTCAGATTGAATAAATCCCGCGGATTAGCCCGCATCGTGCCGACTTTGCCTACCAAACGCTCCAAGTCGCACATGGACGAGAGATGTTCGCGGATATCACCCCTCAAATTTTGATTGCTAAAAAATGCTTCAACGGCTTGCAAGCGGGCTTCAATCTCCTCGGCAGCTACAGCTGGATGCGTCAGTTGCCAGCGCAACAGCCGTCCGCCCATGGCCGTGCACGTACGATCAATAACGGAGAACAGGCTTCCATTCGCATCGCCCGTCTGCTGCACCGCAAAAAGTTCTAAATTGCGGATAGTTGATTCATCGAGCATCATGTGGCTATCATGGCGCAAAATTTCGATCGTGCGCACATGGCCGAGCGTTGAGCGCTGGGTTTCTTGTAAATACACCAGCACATTGGCAGCGGCACATTGCAACCCGGCGTCATCCGCCAAGCCATATCCCTCCATGCCCACAGTTTGGAAATGTTTGGCGAGTAACTCTTGTGGATTTTGCCAGGCAGGAACGGTAAATGGCGAAGCAAAAGCCAGCGCTGACAGTGAGGCCATTTGGTTCTCCTCGATACCGTCCGCGAGAATTTCAGAGGGCTGCAACCGATGCAATTCGTCCAAAGCTGCTTCAAAATTATCAAAAGAACCGACTTGAAAACGACCGGTTGTCACATCCACGACCGCTAGCGAGAATTTCGCCTCTCGCCCAACAATCGCGCAGAGGAAATTAGACGATTTCCCGTCCAAAACCGACTCGTCAAATGTTGTGCCTGGAGTAATGACACGCGTGACAGCGCGCTGGACAATGCCTTTACCATCCGGTTCGCTCATTTGGTCACAAATGGCAACGCGCTTACCCGCCTTGGTCAGTTTGGCGATATAGGGGGCAGCGGCATGCACGGGAATACCGCACATCGGCACTTCGTTTTCGGTCCCCTTTTGCCGTGCTGTCAGAGTGAGATCAAGCAAACGGGAGACATCGACAGCATCGGGGCCAAACATTTCATAAAAATCGCCTAAATGAAAAAAGACAACAGCATTTTTATGCTGCTCCTTGATCGAAAAGTACTGTTCAAGCATGGGCGTGAGTTTCGCCATATCTTGGGAGTATAACAAGGGTTTGAGCACCTGAAAATATAGACAAATCACAAAAAAACATGCGTGATAGCGAAAAATCGCCCCGTAGGGCGATTTTTCTACTAACTGACTTGTTTCATGGCCAGGTCGCCGCTAATGCGCTCATCTGGCTTATTAATCTGCAGCTCCCCCTTCATCGGCTGGCGGTTTGTCTGCGGCGCCTCAACAACTTCGGTTATTTGTGAATAGCCCGGCTTACTCGCTTTAATGACATAACTGCCTGGCTCGGGTAAAAAGCTGAATCGTCCTTCATAGTCGCTGAGACGGCTGGTCACAACTTTGCCGTACTGCGGATCGATAAGTTGGATCGTTGTAAGCGGTAACACGGCGTTGGTGGCGATGTCATAAACCACACCCCAGGCCTTCATCATTTTCGGACGCAATCGCAACTGCGCAATCAGCAGCAGTACATACATGATGGCCAGTAGCCAATTGATACCCTCGTCTGGAATGACCGCTACCGTAGCTACGCTGGCAATGGAACCGACAATCAAGACAGGAACGGCCAAATAATTACCAACTTTTTGAATCGCCAACCACAATTTCTTAACACCACCGGTTAACTGCCACTGCCTCTGCGCGTTGACTGGATCAAGCGGCACGTCTGGCACCGTGATCTCAGTCACCTCTTCGCCAATCGTCATGCCGTCTTGTGATTTGTAGATGTGAAAGTTAGCATCCACCTCCGACGTTACAATCTGACTTGGGAATTGGTAAGCAGGTTTGGTTACTTCTAGGGTGTATTTTCCTGGAGCAAGCAGCGCTTCGTAACGACCAAGTTTGTCGGTGACTGTGGTGGTAAGGAGTTTGCGCGATGGCGAAAGCGATCCCTGCCCGCCATCGCTGCGTCCGTCCACGGCTGCTTCGCCAGATGGAGACCGATTGGGCTCAGGCGCTGGCAGGCGGGCCTC
>CAYHTI010000077.1:0-4428 GCA_964359515.1 uncultured Gammaproteobacteria bacterium
TGATCCCCAGACCTTCTTCGGCTGGCACGGGAACCCGATGTGGGGCGGCGTCAGCATAAAGTCGATCCGCTTCGACCAGTTCGGCGGCGACTGGAGGCTTCACATAGAGATGGATGGCGCAACCAGGTCCTTCAAGCTCGTCGGCAAGCAAGCCGGGTCAGCCCAGGACGGGTTCGACATCGCAATGGTCGATAGCGCTGCGATCTTGTCCCTTGACGCGATCATCACGACCGACATCCTGCGGGAGTTGGGTGATGAGGCGGAGATCGAGTGCTGCTGGGAGAACCCGACGACCGGCTACCCAAGCTCGCAGAGCCTGGGGCTCAACCAGGCTGGTTGGCGAGTCATGTACGGCGGCGCCGAGTATGCCGGTCAGTCTGGCGAGACCTGGGTCAATCCCTTCGTCTCCCCGACCAGCATCTATCGCTGCAGTTACTGGGTAGACAGTCGGGGGATGACCTATTTCTTCTCGCCTGCGCTGGATCCGTCGACCGTGCTGTTCAGCTTCCGGAGCCTTGATGGTACACCAATCGTTCAGGAGGTTCCGGCGCTCTACGCTGGCGGCTGGAATCGCATCTTCCACCTGACGGGCGCGCAGTACGAGGCCGCGCAAGGGGAGGGGGTTGCAACCTTCACTCTCATCGATGCCAGCGGCAAGCGCCATGAATTCCACTACCTGGACATCGCGTCTGACTGGCGCTCCTGCGGGATGGTCACTTCTCCGGAAAAGGCTCGCGAGGAGATGAGCAAGCTCCGCAGCGAGAGCTTCAGCAGGTATCCTGAGGAGGAATCGGAGAAAGCACAGCCGCGCTAGCCAAGACGTCTAGACAGAAAGGAGACCAAGCCGTGAAAATGGCTCTCGGTCCGTAAAGCACCCCTGTACCAAAGCGATGGCTTGGTACAGGGGTGTTATTCATTTTGGTGTACAATGGCTGCATATGGCCTGGTATGTCTACATGCTCCGCTGCGCCGATGATACGATTTATACGGGCGTAACCAATGATTTGGAAAGCAGGTTGAAAGCCCATAATGGGTCCAAACAAGGTGCGCGGTATACGCGTTCGCGACGGCCGGTTTGCCTCGTGTATCAGGAGCGGAAGCGAGATAAGCGCTCGGCCATGCGGCGGGAGGCGGCAATTAAGGGCTTGCACCGTCTTGAAAAAATCGCTTTGATAGATGAAGAGAATCTATGATTACGTTTAAACTGATAAAATTTGCTTTCAAGCTCGCGATTTTTGCTGTGTTCGCGGCGACCCTGTTCCTCAGTTACGATTTTTATGCCGTTTATAAAAAAAGTATGGCTGATGGCAAGCCGAAAGAAATCGCGCTTTTTGAGGCGGCTAAACATTCGTATGAACGCATAATCTTTTGGGCCGGCAAGGCGAAGGAACTGCAGCAATAGACGCAGATGCGGTGAAGCGCTAAAATTCAAATCATTAACACTTTAAAAACACCTATGATGGTTCGCTTCAAGGAACAATACGGCGGTCGCGAAAAGAAGAAGCCCAAGGGCGGTAAAAAATAAGCGATGCGCGTCGCGATTATCGGCGGGGGAGCCGCGGGCCTGATGGCCGCGGCGACCTTGCTTGAGCAAAACCCGGGGTGTGAAATCCACTTGTTTGAAAAAAATAAGATCCTGGGACAAAAAGTCATTATCAGCGGCGGTGGTCGCTGTAATGTCACAACCGGTATTACCGATAAAAATCTTCTCCGCAAAAAATATACGCGCGGGGCTGATTTTTTAATACCCGCTTTGACAGCATTTCCACCGACGAAAGTTCGGGGGTGGTTCGAACGGCATGGCGTGCCCTTGAAAGTGGAAGAGGACTTGCGTGTTTTTCCCGTCTCAGACGACGGGCATGACGTCGTCGGTGCTTTTGAAAAATTGTTCGCGAACGGTGGAGTCAATTTACACCTCAGCGAGCCAGTGAAAGCGCTTGCCCCGCTCGAGAGCGGGTTTTCGCTCGAGACGGGTAAGGGTGCTACATCTTTTGATGCCGTCGTCATCACAACGGGTGGAAATGCCTACCGTCATACTGGATCTGCGGGGGATGGGTATGCCTTTGCCAAGGCTTGCGGCCATACTATTACAAAACTTGGGCCGTCACTGAATAGTTTTGAAACAGCGGACAACTGGCCAAAACAGATCTCTGGCCTAAGTCTGCCCATGGCCCGCCTTGAAGCCCATGACGAGGACGGAAAAAAGAAGCGTGCCGACGGTCCGATCTTGTTTACACATTTTGGCGTGAGCGGCCCGGCCGTGTTCGCGCTATCCTCCCATCTGGCTTTTACACCTTTAACAAAAGACCACCCTATTGAAATGACCATTATTCCAGATGCAGAGCAGACCTTTGAAACTTGGGATACATTTTTATCGGAGAGTTTTTATGGGAGTCGAAATGCCTTGGTGAGGACGGTGTTGTCTGAACGACTACCTAAGCGTTTTGTGGAGCAGGTGTTGCTCCACGCAAAAATTCCCTATGACCAAAAGGGGGTTACGCTCACGAAAGACCAGCGTCGCCAGATTGCGCACCTGCTTTCTGGTCAGCTGAATTTGTCTTTGGCGGCTCGTCGTCCTGGGGACGAGTTTGTCACAGCCGGCGGCGTTGCTTTGGAGGAGGTGGATCCAAAAACCATGCGCTCTTTAAAGAACCAGAATCTGTATTTTGCCGGCGAGATTCTGGACGTGGATGGCGTGACCGGCGGTTTTAACCTCCAAGCCTCCTGGGCTACGGGTTATCTCGTTGGACTCAGTATTGCTCAGCACGTAAAGGAAAATCGTTAACATGGTACAATGCCATCGCTGATTTTATGAATATTCTCAAGCAATTGAACTGGCGTTACGCCACAAAAAAATTTGATCCGACACGGACCATCGCCCCGCAAGATCTGTATATTTTGACGGAAGCTTTGCGGCTGTCGCCGTCGTCGCTTGATCTGCAGCCTTGGCATTTTGTAGTGATCGGCAACAGGGAGTTGCGCCAAAAATTAAAACCGATCACCGACGGCCAGGCCCAGGCGACAGACGCATAGCATCTTGTCGTGCTATGCATAAAAAACAAGATTGATGAGTCCCATATTGATGCACATATCCGCAGCTCGGCTGAAGCGCGCGGTGTAAGCGTTGACTCACTGCAGAAGTACCGCGAGCGTCTACTAGCTACCCCTGAAACGAAATCACCCGCCACGTACCGCCACTGGGCCACGGCGCAGCTGTATTTGGCCGCGGGTATGCTGCTCGCTACGGCTGCTTACATGGGTATCGACGCTTGCCCCATGGAAGGTTTCGATGCCAAGGCTTATGACAAGGAACTTGACTTAAAAAAACGCGGGCTTCACTCCGTTTTAGTCATTACTCTTGGGTATCGTTCAATGGATGACGAGCGCGCGACTGCAAAAAAAGTGCGTTTTGATCGTCCAGATGTCATTTCCCAGCTCGATTAGCTTGAAAAAACGCTATTATTCGCAATAAAGAGCAATTTTTTGTTACCTTTTGGCCGCTTGAATCGTATATATTAGTGCAACTCTATTCATGGCCATGACCGAGAACCAATTACAAAACGTTGAGTCCGCGATGGCTGGCGATCGGCAAGCCTTCGGCCGGCTTTATGACGACTATGTGCGGGGAATTTATGATTTCCTGTACTTTAAGACGCACCATAAAGAGACGGCCCAAGATTTGACCTCGCAGACATTCATGAAGGCCCTCGAGCATCTCCAAACCTATGATGCCAGCAAGTCTTCGTTTAGCACCTGGCTGTACCGCATCGCGCGTAACACGGCCACGGACCACTATCGGACAAAACGTTCGTTCGTCGACATTGAAGACGCCTGGGACCTCAAAGATGACACTGACCTGGAGCAAGACGCTGACACGGCCATCTTCATGCAACAGGTAAAGGTCCATCTCGCCAAGCTCAGCAGTGAGCAGCGCGATATCGTGACCATGCGCGTCTGGCAGGGGAAAAGCTACGCTGAAATTGCCGCGATTGTCGGCAAGAGCGAAGCGAGCTGTAAAATGACTTTTTCCCGCGCCCTCAAGCAGCTGCGCAAAGAGATGCCCCTAGCCGCTTTCCTTCTTTTCCTAATCGGAAGGCCACTTGTATGAACACAACCATTGACGCCATCTTGCAGGACCTCTATGCCGTGGATGCGAAACTCCGCGGCCACGAGGAACAGCTGCGCCCGCTGATTGCCAAACTCCTTGCCGCGAAACCCGATACGAAATTCGACGCGTCTTTCGCCAAGGCGTTGCGTCGTCAGCTTGTGGCTGTTCCGGCGACTTACATTCAACCTTCATTCTTTACACGTATGCAAACATTTGTTGATTCCAAGTGGGCTTATAGCTTGGGCGGAGCCTTGACGGCGCTCGTGCTTATGGTCCCGGTCGTTTATTTTTCCTTGCAAGGTGCTCCTTCCCGCGATTTG
>CAYHTI010000078.1:0-4422 GCA_964359515.1 uncultured Gammaproteobacteria bacterium
TGAAACTCATATGCTTCCGTATCCGCCGTACCAGTCATGCCCGCTAACTTCTTGTAGAGACGGAAATAATTTTGGAAAGTGATTGTGGCCAAGGTCTTGCTTTCACGCTGGATGGTCACGCTTTCTTTGGCTTCAATCGCCTGGTGTAAACCTTGGCTGTAGCGGCGGCCTTCCATGAGGCGGCCGGTGAATTCATCGACAATGAGGACTTCGCCATTGCGCACAACATAATCGCGATCGATTTTAAATAATGATTCGGCGCGCAATGCTTGCTCAATATGGTGGATCGTCTGGATGCTTTCCTGCACATAAATATTTTCGACGCCCAAATGCTTTTCGATTTTTTCAATGCCCCCCGCAGTGAGCGTTGAAGCGCGGCGCTTTTCATCGACATTATAATCGACATCCTTGGTCAGGGTTTTGGCGATCGTGGCGAATTGGTAGTACTTATCCGTGGACTCCATGTCCGGCGCGGAAATGATCAGCGGCGTGCGCGCTTCGTCGATGAGGATACTGTCGACTTCATCGACAATGGCGTATTGCAAATCGCGTTGCACGAGCTGCTGCTCAGCCTGCACCATGTTGTCGCGCAAATAGTCGAAACCAAATTCATTGTTGGTACCGTAAGTAATGTCGGCAGCATAGGCATCGCGGCGGCTGCATTCTTTGAGAAAAATTGGCTCAATTTTTACGCCTTGGTCGCGTGTGGCGTCTTCTGTGGGCGTACCGGCTTCGGTGTAAACATATGATTTTTCGTGTTGGATGACGCCCGTGACCATACCCAAGGCATTGTAAATCTGCCCCATCCATTCCGCATCACGTTTGGCAAGATAGTCATTGACCGTCACCACATGCACACCCTTGCCGGCTAAGGCATTGAGATAAACTGGCGCCGTGGCCGTTAGCGTTTTACCTTCACCCGTGCGCATTTCGGCAATCTCGCCCGTATGCAAAACAATGCCGCCCAATAATTGGACGTCATAATGGCGCTGGCCCAAGGTGCGGCGGGCAGATTCTCGCACGGCGGCAAAAGCTTCAGGCAACAAGTCATCCAAAGTTTCACCCTTTGCCAAACGCTCACGGAAGGCGGCCGTCTTTGCTTTCAACTGCTCAGCCGACAATTCTTTTAACGAGGCCTCTAGGGAGTTGATCTTGTCAATTTGCGGCTGTAATTTCTTGAGATACCGCTTATTCGTATCGCCCAGCAATAACCGCTCCAAAAATGCTTTCATACAAACAGAAACATCAGAAAAATTCGCTTAGATAGGCAAAGACGCGGTTCACCGCGTCTTTGCGTAGTGTATCTAGGTTATACAACAAATACCCAATTTTTTCTAGCTTGATTCTTTCAGGTCGCGCACGGTCTTGGCGGCATCACGGCGCTTGGCTTCATCTGCGCCCTTTTTGGCGCCAATTTGGCGCTGTAATTCCTCTTTCGCACGGTTGATCGATGTTTTAAAATCCTGGGAAGATTCTTCCGTGAAATAACGCTCGCCGTGGGTATTGATTTCAATGCCGACCTTGAAAACATCGGCGGTTTTGTGGTGGTTAGACTCCTTTGAAAAATCGATCCGGATATCGGCCGCCTCTCCGACTAAACGTTGTAAGGTACCCATTTTCTTCTCCGCAAACTCTTTCAGGTCGTCCGTCATCAGTTCAGCTTCTTTCGAGCGTAAGGAAATGTTCATAGGCATGCACCTAAGAATTATGGATCAATCGTAGCAAAAGAACCGTCTCGACTCAATTACTACCTAAAACCTCAACTTCTTCTTCTAATTCCACGCCAAATTTAGCTTTGACCTTGTCCTGGACCAGTTTTGCAAGGGCGTGGATGTCTGCAGCCTTTGCTCCACCCGTGTTAACCAAAAAGTTCGCGTGCTTTTCGGAAACCTTAACGCCATTTTGGCCATAGCCTTTCAATCCGACCTGTTCGATCAACCAGCCGGCAGGGACTTTGCCCTTTTGCCAGAAATCATCAGGAACCTCCGCCATAAAACGCGCAGTCGGCTGACCCTTTGATGGCAATTTAAGTTTTTTTGACGCGCCATCAACTTCAATATTTTTAAACAGGCAGCCAGCACAAAATTCGCCCATGGGTTGGTCCTTCAATTTCTTGTCCAACAATTCCTTTACTTTGGCTTGGCAGGCTTTCGCGTCGGCAGGTTCGAGCTTAAACGTGGCGCTAATTACTAGCTCATGGCCATCACCATGCTTAACACGGCTACCGCGATACACGAAGTCCATTTCTTTGTTTGTGAACGTACGCAAATCCTTGCCGTCAAAAATTTGGGCAGAAACAAGAGTGTCTTTGATCTCCCCGCCAAAAGCCCCGGCATTACCGCGCACCGCGCCGCCGATGTTTCCAGGGACAGCAATGCCCCATTCCAAACCGGTAAGACCAGCTTTCGCCGTCATGGTGGCCAGCTTGCCTAAAACAACGCCGGCTTCGGCATAGGCCGTATCACCTTCGACGCGCAAACCAATATTGCGTGGGCGGATCACGACACCATCAAAACCGTCATCAGACATCAAGACATTGCTACCGCCGCCGAGGATAAAGTACGGCAAATCATTATCGAGCACATAGCGGAAGGCTTCCATGAGTGCTTCATTGGATTTCGGCTGCAATAAAACCTTGGCCGGCCCGCCAATTTTAAACGTGGTGTACTTTGACAATGGTTCTTCAAACTTTACCTGATCGCCAAACCGTTTTTTTAGTTGTTCTTTCTCGATTTGCATACTTATCCTTGTCATCCCCGACGAAAAACTGATTAGCAAATTTTATATTCGTTATCGGGGATCCAATGGCGTTTAAAAATTCTATGCTGGTTCTTGCTCTACAACCCTGCTTCTCGACTGGATTCCCGCCTCCGCGGGAATGACAGCCTTCATACGTTCCTCACCCCAAGCCTGCCAATCTAACAAATCGAGGTAATGTTTATGCACCAGAGACAACATTAAACCGGCCACAAACAAAAACAACGACAAGTTCACTAACCACCACCAGCGCATCTGCACTTTTGATGTATTAAGCAAATATATAGATACGCTTAGATAGGTTGCAATAACAAGCAATGGAAACAATATCAACACACAGAACACAAACAAATAAGGCCCTACATCTGGAACATACAACCACTCTACGGGCTCGCCATAATAGTCATAGAGCTTCCAATCAAGTATGCCTAGGCTCATCAGCCCGCCCAAAACAATAAACAACGTTCTGAGGCTAGATTTGATGAATGTTAAGTGCAACTTGTTCATAATATTTCTTGTCATCCCGAGCGAGTCTTCGAGTCGAGGGATCTCACCGAGCTCGTTAGACGTGCTTTATGAGATCCCTCGGCTCCGCTCGGGATGACAATTATCCCATCGCCTCAGCCAACTTATAGATATCGCCCGCGCCCATCATTAGCAAAACATCGTCCTTTTTGACGAGGCCGTCAATCGCCGCTTGGGTTTGCTCTAAGTTCCCAGACGCTATCACGGTTCGGACCCGGCCATGTTGCTGGTCGCGCTCTTTAATGGCCTGAACGAGGATAGCCGCGTTCATTTCGCTTTCCGGGATTGTTTCACGGCCCGCAACCGCATAAATTTCTGGGATAACAACCACATCAGCCTTGTCCAAACTTATCACAAAATCATCAAACAAGGATTTGGTGCGGTAACGTGTATGCGGCTGAAAGACGGCGACAATTCGGCGCGGATCATAAAAGTCATGGGCGGCACCGATCGTGGCATGCACTGCGGCCGGATGGTGCGCATAGTCGCTCACCACGGTCGCAAGCTTGTACAAGCCAAGCACTTCAAAACGTCGCCAAGTGCCGTTAAATTTCGACAGGCCTTCTTGCACCTTTTTCGGATCAAGGCCCAGCCAGAGCGCGACGGTTGCGGCCGCAAGAGAGTTGTAAACATTGAAACTTCCTGGCAGGGGGATGCTCCAGCGCCCCAATTCCTTACCGCGATAGCTAACATCTACATCCTGCCGTGAACGCACGGTCTGGCGGTTTAAAGCCATGGTGTCTGCCGCCGTGAGCATGCCAAAGGTAAGTACCTGGCAAGATGGCCATTTGATTTGCTTGCTGATTTCATCGTCCTGGTTGATGACGAGCAAGCCGTCATTGGGTAATTGGTCGACAAATTTCTGGAAGGCCTCGATCACGCGTTCCGGCGTGCCAAAATAATCGAGGTGGTCGGGAGCGACATTGGTCAAAACGATCACCTTTGGGTGTAAATCTAAAAATTTTTCCTTGTATTCATCGGCTTCGACGACCAAATATTTTGAATCGCCGCCACGAAAATTGCATTTCCAGTCATTGACAATGCTGCCCACCATAGCGGTCGGGTCACAACCGGCGCGCTCCATACTGCTTGCTAACATGGCCGTGGTCGTTGTTTTTCCCTTGTTACCGGCAATGGCGA
>CAYHTI010000079.1:0-3029 GCA_964359515.1 uncultured Gammaproteobacteria bacterium
CTCAATTCACTGCCGATATTGCCAATTTGTTCGGCGAGGCTCAGTTGTTGCCAACGCCCCCCGGCCAAATCTTTGTGGATTACCATATTAGTTAACCAATAAATCAACCACGGCTTTCACTTGCTGCTGAATCCGCGCGTCCTGGATATCTCGCGAACGATTTCCGGCTGACGGACGGATATTGATCATCGAATTATATTCTAACCATGTTTCGCGCGGCTGGTCAGGATAAATATTGGCACCCCACAAATTGGCTTGCTGGGATCCATTTTCCAATAAGACCGCCTCTTCATCGGCATGCAATTCACCACCAATGGCCATGATCTTTTTATCAAGATCAACCACGATTTTCACCATATCACCAAAAGTCGCCGCTGCCTGTTTGCGAATTTTTTCAATCGTGATTGGTTGGCTGATAATTTCGATAGACATAGGTTAATCAAGGGTTCACGACCTCTGTGCTAATACTGCTTTATTGCCGCAATGCCGCCCCCAGCTCCTTTTCCAGCGCTTTTATTACAATTTGCTGCACGACTTCAGCTTCCTTCATCTCCAACGTGCGGTCATCGTGCCTGTATTCAATATGGAAACCAAAGCTCTTCTTGCCGTCTTCATGGTCGTAAATATCGAACAGCTCAACACGACGTAAAAGCGGCTCGCCAGCTTTCATGGCGATGGATTCCACCTTGCCCCAAGGCGTATTCCCGGCAACCGTGATGGAAAGATCCAATTCAACGGAAGGATATTTGGGGATCGGCTGGTATTGGATCTCGGTTTGAACCATGTTAATCAAATCGCGCAAAGCGAGTTCGAAAGCGACGGCAGTTTTCTTCAAACCAACAGCTTGCGCCACATCTTGTCGCACGACGCCAACCATACCAACAGCTTGTTTGCCGATGCTCAGCGCCAAACTTTCATTGGGCTTGGTCAAATCTGTTTCATGGCTCTCCCATTGCACGGCCTTGTCTAAGCCAAGTTGCTTGAGTGCATGCAATACAACACCTTTCACTTCACGGAAAGCGTCTTCAGCATCACCAGCGACCACGACGCCAGCCATTTCCATGTGTTCGTCAGGCAATTCGTTCTTCTTAACGGGCGTGTAGACATTTGCGATTTCAAACAAGCGCTGTTCTGTCACTACGCCTTGGTTCTGGCCGGCGATTTCAAGCAAGCTTGGCAATAAACGCGTGCGCATGAAGGCATGGTCAGCGTCGAGTGGGTTGAGTAGCTTGATGGCGCTTTCCACTTGGCGCTTCGATAGCTTAAGCATCGCTTCCGACACCATGGAATAGGTGTAGAGCTCCGTGTAGCCAGCGCCTTGCATGACGGTTTTCAAGCGATCCTCATATTCCAAATGCGCATTGATTTGCGGCGTCGGCATCATGCCGCTCGGTAAAGCATTTTCAATGTTCTGATAGCCATACATGCGCGCAACCTCTTCGATGAGATCTTCTTCTATGGCCACATCAAACTGGCGCCAATGCGGCACTTTGGCAGTTACTTTGCCCTTTGCAATCTTTACTTCAAAACCCAAAGCGTCTAACCACTTCTTCACCTGGGCATCTTTCAATTTCGCACCAATCACGCGTTCAGCATTGGCGATCTCCATGGTCACTTGCTTGGGCTTATAGGCCTTCACTCCCTTGCTGATGATGGAACTAGCAACATGAGCACCCGTTACCTCGCAAATCAGTTGAATCGCACGAGCCAAAGCCACTTCCGCCAGCTGCGGCGACAATCCTTTGTTGAAGTAACCGCCAGCATCGCTGAACTTATCTAGCTTCTTCATGGTTTTACGGACCGTGGCCGGATTCCATGAGGCAGCCTCAAGCAATATCGTTGTCGTGGCTTCGGTGATTTTGGCTGCGTCGCCCCCCATCACGCCGGCAATGGCCTGAGCTTGCTTTTTGTCGGCCACAATAGCCATGAACGGCTGCAAGTTTTCTGTTTTGCCGTCGAGTGTCGTAATTTTTTCGTCTTTTTTGGCGGCGCGGATAACTAAGTGCCCACCCTCGATTTTTTGATAGTCAAAAGCATGTAAAGGATGGCCAATTTCGCGCATCACGTAGTTGGTGACGTCGACCACATTGTTAAAGGAGCTATGCCCGGCAGCGCGCAAACGGCGTGTCAGCCATTCCGGCGACGGGCCAACCTTGGCTCCCTCTAAAACGACGCCATGGAAACCTAAACATTTTTCGGTATCCTCAATCGTCACGGTCAAAGGCATTTTACCTTTCGTTGGTGGGAGCTTTACCTTCATCACAGTAAATTTCTCCCCCGTCATGGCCGCCACTTCGCGCGCCATGCCGACCACCGATGCCGCATCGATGCGGTTAGTGGTGATTTCCGTATCCATGATCGTATCGTCGAGCTTGAGGGCTTCGGCCATTGGCGTACCAACCTTGGCTTTAAGATGAGAGTAGTCAGTCACACCGAGAGGGTTCGGCAGTTTGGCCAAACCAATCTCGCAATCATCACAAATCATGCCAAAACTTTCGACGCCGCGCACTTTGGCAGGCTTCAGCTCAATCGGGTCGCCTTCCCCATGCCAACGCACCATCGAGCCGGACTTCGCGAAAGCGATTTTCATGCCAACCTTGATATTGGGCGCACCGCAGACGACATTGACCTTCTCCTGACCGACGTTTACCACAGCGAGTTTCAAGCGGTCGGCGTTTGGATGGGGGTTAACTTCCAAAATTTCACCCAGAACTATTTTATCGGATAGCAAATCGACTTCCGGCAGCACGCGCTCCACGCTCATGGAGTGCAAAGACAATAATTTCGCCAAATCTCGCGGCTGTTTTTTTGTGGCAACGTACTCTTTAAGCCAGCTATAGGAAAGGAGTATATTCATAATTGTTTGTCATCCCGAGCGAAGTCGAGGGATCCCTTTCGAAAGCGATTCCTCCGCTTCGCTTACGCTCCGGTCGGAATGACAAGGACTAAAACTGTTCTAAAAATCTCAAATCGTTTCTATAAAGTTCACGCAGATCCTGAATCGACAAGCCCTCGCGCATCAAGGCCCC
>CAYHTI010000079.1:3039-4410 GCA_964359515.1 uncultured Gammaproteobacteria bacterium
GGCCACACGTTCTACACCCCAGCCGAAGGCAAAACCGCTATAACCAGCGGGAACCTTCCCGGCTTTCAACACATTTGGATGTACCATGCCGGAGCCGCCTAATTCGACCCAGCCTTCTTTGCAGAACTTGCAGCCTTTGCCGTAGCACAACCCACATGTGATATCGATTTCAAAGCTTGGTTCCGTGAATTTGAAGTGGAATGGTCGTAAACGGATTTCTCGCTTGGGTCCGAAAAAAGATTTGGCAAAATAATCCATCACGCCTTTGAGGTGCTGGATGCTGACATTCTCATCAATATACAAGCCCTCGAATTGATGAAACATTTGTGTGTGAGTCACGTCCTCTTGGCGTCGGTAACACTTGGAAATATTGATCATGCGGATCGGCAGCTGCCCCTTTTCCATTTCGCGCACCTGACCATTGGAGGTATGCGGCGTCAGAAGCATGCGCTTGCCTGTTGCTTCTTCCGGTGTGATGAAAAACGTTTCCCAATCGTCACGAGCCGGGTGACCTTGCGGCATGTTGAGCCCTTCAAAAGCGTACTGATCCCATTCCACTTCAGGATGTCGCACACGGGTAAAGCCGATGCGCTTAAAAATGTCGGTGATATCGCGGATGGTTTGCGTGACAAGGTGCACATGCCCTTGCGGCGGCATGGTCGGAGGTAAGGTGACGTCAATTCCACCGCCGGCGGAGGATTCCAGTTCGGATTTCTTACTGTCATACGCAGCGTCCAACTGCTTCTTCGTCTCATTCGCCTTCGGCCCCATCTCGCGCTTCTCTTCAATCGACAAGGAGCCAAGCGACTTCATGATTTCTGTCATTTGTCCCTGTTTGCGACCAAGATATTGGACATGCCATTCCTCCAGCGCGGCGGCCGTTTTTACTTTATGTAAATCAGCCAGGGCGCTGGCTTGGATTTTCTCTAACTTTGCTTTCATAAATGCCGTTATTGATAGGTGTAACCTACCAAATGCGGGTGGTTTTGACAAAACACGACCGTTGACAGGAATCAGTGCCTCCCTTTAAATGTGTTCGTCCGCGACCCTTATCCAGGGCCGCGGTTTGCTCTTCAAAACCCCCGAGAATAGGAGCGTACGTGAACGCACCTGAAACGCCAGACACCAAGCCGCATGTCATCAAGCGCGTACTGCTGCCCCTGATCATTGTCAGCGCCATAGTGCTTGGCAAGCTGATCGGTGGTAATGAGCCGCATGAAGCGGTCGCGATCTTCGGCCTCAAACTCGACTTCATCCTCTTCGGCTGTACCCTAATCTGCGTCGCCCTGTCGCATAAGATGAAGTGGGAAACCCGCGACGTCGCGCTCTCTGGCCTGGGCCTGGTGCTCGCGCATCAGCTCTACATGGGAA
>CAYHTI010000080.1:0-4386 GCA_964359515.1 uncultured Gammaproteobacteria bacterium
TATGCGCGCCCAGGGTCTTCATCTTCTCTTCAGCCCCCGAGAGCAACTGCTTCCCAACGCCTCGTCCGCGGAAATTTTTACCCACGAGGAGAGAATCAACTTTTCCCACTCCAGCCATGACGGTAAAAGTGACATAACCCTGAATCTCATCAGCTTCCTGCACGACGAAAGTATGTATGTGCTTAGTGAAGTCCGGCAGACTGTCACCAAAGTGCTCTTGGTCAGCCTTCATCCATTCGACTTCTTTAAATTGTTTTAAAGCTGCCGAGCTTTCAGGATTCACTTCGATCAATTGCATATTTCTTCGACGACATAAGGCACTTCTTTTATGCCCGCCTCATCATCAAAATGCCCCATAGCGTGCATCATGATCGTTTTTGCACCATAGGACTTCATGACTTGCTCACTTTCAACCGGGATAAACTGATCGTTATCCGAAAAGAATGCCGTCATTTTTTTGGAGTGGCGGCGGATCTTATTATCATCAAGCCTTGCTTCGAGCCATGGCCGAGCAATCATTGCCTCAGCGTCCGACATGTTCATGATGGTATTAACAACGGGGGCAACGAGGATCGCTTTTCCTAAGCGAACGCCCTCCGGCAAGGCTTGGAGGTAGTGAAAAATGGCTAGACCACCTAAGCTATGTCCGATCAAGACGGTTTCTTCATCCGGTTTTCCGATCGCGGCTTGCATCGTCGATAGCCACTCCCCCATGTTTGGTTGCTCGGTATCTGGCATGACAGGAACAACCACTTGATAACCCTGCTTTTCTAATTCACGCTTCAACCACGGCTTAAAACCCCCATTTGGATTGCCGCCCCAGCCATGGAAAATAAAGGCTCTCTTCATAAAAATTTCTATAACTTCCCCTTTTCAATCTCGCGGCGGATGATCTCCATCAGCTCTATATAGAATCGCACATTGTGGATCGTCGCCAGGCGGTAAGCCAGCATCTCGTCTGTCTTAAATAAATGGCGGACATAGGCGCGGGTGTGGTGTTTGCACGTATAGCAGGAGCAATCTTTATCGAGCGGCGTTAAGTCTTCTGTAAAGCGCTCATTTGTCAGGTTCATGGTCTCATAAAAGCCATCCTTGGCCAAATCATCGCGGTTCTTGAAAACAAAAGCCTGTCCGTGGCGCGCATGTCTGGTGGGGATGACGCAATCAAACATATCCACTCCTTCGCGGACAGCTTTGACGATCTCTTCTGGCTTGCCCACGCCCATAAGATAGCGAGGCTTGTCTGCTGGCAACAAAGGCGTGATCGTTTCCAAGACGCGATACATTTCTTCACGCGGTTCGCCTACGGCTAAACCTCCTAAGGCGTATCCATCGAACGGGACAGCCGTGAGCGGCGCCAGCGAATGTTTTCGCAGCTCTTCGTCCGTGCCTCCCTGAACTATGGCAAAAAGGCGGTTGCGTTCTGCTGTGGTTTGGCTCGCATCGATCAACTTTTGGCGATAGTCAAAAGCACGCTTGGCCCAACGGCTCGTGCGGTCAATCGACGCGATCAATTGCTCGCGCGGCATATCATGCGCCGGACATTCGTCCAGGACCATCATAATATCGCTGCCAATGGCCAATTGGATATCGATCACATTTTCCGGCGTCAGGGTATGCATGTCCCCGCTCGCATCTTCTTTGAACGTGACGCCGTCTTCGGTAAGTTTGCGCATGGTGGCCAGGCTGAACACCTGATACCCGCCGCTGTCAGTTAGTATGGGTCCAGCCCAATTCATAAGCCCATGCAAGCCGCCGGCCTTTTTTAAAAGTTCGACTCCAGGACGCAAATTGAGGTGGTAGGTATTGGACAAAATAATTTCCGCGCCCGCTTCTTTCACCTCATGCGTCGTCAGCGTTTTTACAGCACCCCGCGTGCCGATCGTCATGAAACAGGGCGTCTGCACGACACCATGCGCGGTTTCAAGCTGTCCGCGCCGCGCTTTTGATAGGTTGGAAGCCTGTTTAAGCTTATACATAACGGCTTACTTTGCCATATATGACAAAAAGGCACAAGACGTGCCTTTTTGTTGATTTTTCTAGTTGATGACGATTCCCTTGTCCGATGCTTCTTCGTCTCGTTCGACGCCGGTGGTAAGCAGCGAAATCGGCTGAATAATTTTCCCGCCTGTGACCGTATCTACAGCCGTCATGGTTATCTTTTTCGTCAGCTGAGCCGTAGCACCGGACTGGCTGGCTTTCGGTGTAACTTCGACATCAAAGGAAAGCGTGACCTTGCTAATGTCCAAGGGCATGCGGTTGAGCCGCCAGGTCAATGAATTATTATTGGAGTTAAACAGGACTTCGCCGGCACTGACTTCAAAAGAATTCACCCAAGCGACATTATCTGGCAAGTCCGTGCTAACGAGCACATCTTGAACCTCGTGCAGGCTATTGGTCATGGTCCAATACACGCGATAGCGAGTCTTTTGGTCCACTTGCGGCGGCAAAGGGCCGGAGCCGACCTGATTACCATCCTTGTCGAAATAGCGCGCCTCGGCATCTAGCAATAAGTCAGAATTTACGGCGAACGTGATCGGGTTCCCCACAACTTTCAGCTGCTCAGACACGCCGCCAGTCTTACCGACTGAGACCTCGGCCTTAAGCACTATTTCGACATCTTCTGGAGAATTAATCTGCTTTCTCGCCTGCTCAAGGTCATAGAGATTGATTTGAAAATCAATCGTGCCTTCTTTTTTTGTTTCCAGCGTATCCAATTCATCAAGATCATCGCTGGTCCAGGTAATGCTGCGATTACGCAGGGTCTTATCATCGACCGCGCCAAGTTCTTTCAATGAACCACGCGCACTGTCGACGAGTGTTGTCCAGTCCAAAGCGCCTTGGCTGCCCTTACCACTTTTTTCCGTGCGATATCGTGATTCTAAAGTGGCAATTACTTTAATGTCGGAGAGCGTTGTTTCACTATTATTTTGAAAGGATATCGAGACATGGACCGTCTCGCCCCAACGGATCGTGCTGTCGCGATTTGAGCCGTTGGCGACCACATTAAGCGCCAAGTCTCCTTTGATAACCGTGGTGGTCTGACGAGCCTCCTTCTGCTGGAAATATTCATTTTCTCTCCCCTTTTGGCTCAATAAGACTGTGAAATCAACTGGCTGATCTGGAGCCGCTGAATAATATCCTTCGATTTGCAATTCACGCTCTTCATTCACTGGCAGCTCGGCAATTGCCAAGGTATGGTCTTGCTCATCTAATTCCGGCTTAACCGTGTCTGCAACAAACCCGATCGGATACACCACCTCAATACGCAAATCCTTCATTGGTTCGGTGCCAGGGTTATTGTAAATGACGGTGTAGGAGGTCTTTTGTCCGGCCAGCACCTGTTCCGGCCCTTCCACACGGAAATTGATATTCGCTGGATCAATGGCGGTTTGCGCGGAAGCAACTTCGCTGAACTCCGAGCTAAAATTTGCCGGCCAATAACGGAATACGCCAGAAATCGTGCTTTCAACCTCCGGACGACCGACTAAATACCCTTGGACCTCAATCGTGCCTTCTTTACCACTGCCAAGCGCGCCCAAATCCCACAAATTTTCGCCGCTGAGCGGTTTCGGCTCGGCCGTGGCAAAGCGGAAGCCAGCGGGATAACGGATTTCTAATTCGCTTTTGCGGAAACCAACAGCTTCGCGGTTCGCGTAATGGATGGAGTACGTGACAGCCGAACCGGATGCAATTTTTTCAGGAGCTGTTATTTCTAAAACGACATTCTCCGCGTTGAAGCGGGGCTGGCGGCCCCACATATACCAGTACAAACCTGCCACACACACGAAAACGGCAACGAGTAAGGACAAGATCCACATGAGCATGCGCTGCCAGCGTCGGGTCTGGTGTTCAAGTGCGTTGAGATTGCGAAAATCTTCGCCAGAAGATTCATACACGCCGATCAACTCTTCGCCGAGCCCTTCTCTAGGCTTGGAAGGAGCGCCTTTCGGCCGATTGGAAAGGGGCTCAAGGATCACCTTGTCTCCCGATGGCTTTTTTACATCGGAAGGTGTTGCTGGAGGTAAATTTGGTTTATTTTTTTTTGCCATACATCAAAAGGAGCCGTCTTAGTACATAACAAAGTTCCACCACAAATCTTTTTTCTGGGTTTGAGTGGTTTGCCAATTTCCCGGCCCGTCCTGGGTCGCCTTCACACCGTCAACCGGCTCAAGCCGCCAGTCTTGCGGGTAGTCAACGGATAAAGATAACTCAGGCTGCCAGGAACCTGGTTGCTTCTGCCAATAGACGCTATAAAGACGGACGTTTTGTTCCACGCGAGCCGTGTTTCCGGAAAACCAATCGGTCCAGGACGCATCGCGTACGGGCACCGCATATTTCTTTAAGAGCGCGGCATTGCGATAGACGAGTTTAACCTCGGCGGTA
>CAYHTI010000081.1:0-4352 GCA_964359515.1 uncultured Gammaproteobacteria bacterium
ATGACGCGCTCCATTGATTGCAGCTCCATGGCCTGGAGTTTTAACACACTCGCGTCTTTTTCAAGCTGGGTCACAGAGCGCTCGAGTTCGCGAATCTCGTAGCCCTTGGTGGCCGTCATGTTCATCTGCACGACATAGAGCAGCCCCAAAAGCATGAGCGTGCCCCAAACCGCAGCCTTCGCCAAATTCGTTGAACTGATCGCCTGCCATTTTTCGGACAGGTTGGGGTGGACTAAGGATTTGGAAAAATGCGTTCGTGCGTACATATTAAATTTTTTGGGCGACACGGAGCTTGGCGCTACGCGATCGCGGATTTTGTTTTTGTTCTTCCGCTGTCGCTTGCACCGGCTTCTTGGTCAAAATGCGTAATCTTGGGACGGTGTTGCAGGTACAGATGGGAACTTCTTTCGGGCAAACGCAGTCGAGGCTCTGGTCTTTGAAAAACTGCTTTACGATCCGGTCTTCTAAGGAATGAAAACTGATAACCGCGATCTTTCCGCCAGGTTTTAAGGCCGTTACCAGGTGCGGCAAGGCGGTTGTCAGCGTATCCAACTCCTTGTTCGTTTCGATGCGCAGTGCCTGAAAGGTGCGCGTCGCGGGGTGGATATTTTTCGGCCAGGAACGACGAGGGATCACGCTTTCAATCAGGGTTCGCAACTGTTCCGTGCGGGAGAAAAGCTCTTGCCCTCTCCGCTTCACGATCGCAGCGGCAATGTTTTTGGCAAAACGATCTTCGCCATAGTCGCGAATGATCCGCTCAATCTCCTGTTCACGATACGTGTTCAGGATGTCGGCAGCTGACTTGTCTGCGCTGCTGACATCAAAACGCATATCCAGCGGGCCGTCCTTTTGGAAGGAAAAACCGCGCTTTGGCTCATCAAATTGCGGCGATGAAGCCCCTAAATCTAGTAAAATCGCGTCAACGGCAGGAATGCCGGTCGCCTTAAGTACTTCTGCGCCTAAAGCGTACGAGGCATGGGCAAGCTTTAAACCCTTAAAGCTCTTCAGGCGCTTGCGTGTATGAGCCAGCGCATCCTCGTCGCGATCTAAACCAATATAGGTTAAGGAGCCATCGACTGCTTCTAGCAGGGCTTTCGCATGGCCTCCGTAACCAACCGTGCCATCGAGTACGGTCTGACCTGACTGCACATCAAGCGCTTTGACTACCTCGGACAGCAAGACTGGCTGATGCGGCATATAAAGCGATTAGATGGCCATTTCACCGAGCTTTTCAGCAATTTCCATGCTGTCTTTCTCCGTGGCCAAGCGATAACGGTCCCATTCTTTTTCATCCCAGATTTCCAAGCGATTGCCGATGCCGACAATCGTCACTTTGCGCCCGAGCTTGGCATATTGGCGCAGATAATCAGGCAAGAGCATTCTTCCCTGCTTATCTAATTCAATATCCATGGCGCCTGAGAGCAAAAAACGTGAGAAAGCGCGCGTATTGGCTTGGCTAATCGGCAATTTTGAAAGCTTGTCGGCGAGCGCTTTCCATTCGGCCTCGTCGTAAATGACCAAGCACGTATCCAACCCCTTGGTTACGACGGCTCCTTTTTTGAGGCTGTTTCTGAATTTGGCGGGGACAGCCACGCGGAACTTGTCGTCGACGGCGTGTCGATATTCTCCGATAAACATAGGGGGCATTCATTACTTCCCCAGGGCCGGATGCGATGCCAGCGACAGGGGGATTCGTCCTTTGGCATAAAAAGGAGGTCAGAGACGGGTCCTGGATCATCGAAGCAAATCGAGTCGCCAGGACCCGCAAGTACACAGTTCGTCGGCCCAAATTCCAACTAGCTGCGTTTCCACTCGCCTACACCACAAGGGTGATCAGCGGCGGAGAGGAATGGCAAGGTGCAGGGCGTGGAAAGCGTGGATTTTTTAAATTTTTGTTTTGGTATCGTTCCCATTTTTGGAATACCACTATTCCCCACTTAATGCCATTCTGTACCCAGTATAACCCACCCACTAACACAGGTCAACACAAAAACCCTCTAGGAAAAGAGGGCTTTTGTGGATAAGTCTTCTAAAATTTACTTGGGCGATGTGATATTCGGTTCCGCGTAATAATGCGGCTTTATCGCGCTCTCTTGTGGCAGGGACCGAGCCGCTTTTAGGGTCAATTGCCAACGACCGCCAACACCAAGATTCCTAACGGGTACGCCCGCAAAATGACCTATAAGATTGGCCATTAACGCCACGGACCTGGTATCGGAAAAAGCTCCTTTTCCCTGACGGACCTGCACAGACACAAGTTGGGACGGAAGTACCTGGCTTTCGGCCATGGCCTGGCGGACAGCAGCGGCCAAGCTTTCACGGTCCTTACCGATAGCCGTGAAGCTGATTGCGCCTTTTTTCGGTAAAGAAACAAGGGCAAACTCTCGTAAATTGCCATCTAACAATAAAGTATAAAAAGTCTCCGGCTTGGCCATACTATTGGTTTACACCAACCTGGTCGACAACGACAATTTTGGGGTGTACGAGAATATCGTAGAGGAAACGGTCGGTAATATCGCGGCGATATTGGAATTCCTTTAAGGGCATGACCGTATAATTGATCTCGCGACCGAGTTTTTTCTGGTATTTGGCTATTAACTGCGCCAAATACTCTTTGTTTACGGTGCCAACAATCAACATATCCGTAGCCGTATTGCTGAGGCCGGTAAAAAAACCAGTCAAAGCCAAATAATGAACCTGGCCCAACTGACGCAATTCTGTGAGCAGCTCTTTTTCAAGCAATAAGTGGGATTTTGAAAAAAGTCCTGATAGCTCGGAATAGAGAACAAAGGACTTGTTCAGGCGGTAGTACTTCTTTTTGTTCAAGCCCTTAGGGACAACTTCTTCTACCGCTTCTTTGGCCTGCAGGTCGATGCTTTCGATTACTTGGATAATGCCCAAAGACATGAGGTTTTCCAGCTCTCTACGTATGGAATTGATTTGCGCCTCGAGCTGACGAGTTAGTTCGCGGACATAATAAGCCTCGTCTGGATTATCGAAAAACAGGCGCAATAGGCTAACTCGGGTCTTCGAACCAAATAAGTGATCAAGCATAAACTAAGTCTGTAAATCACTGAACTATTCATTTGAACGACCTGTATTTTTCCAGTATAATCAGTTTGTATCGCTATGTCCACATCCCTTGCTAAACTCCCCTTTTGCAGCTTTGCCCTGACTGGTTCCGGCACCAATGGCGTTGGACGAGCTTGGCAACTGGATATTGACCTTGAGGCCAACCGGCCGATGAAGTTTTTTGGCCTGTCCGTCTTTTATGATGGTCCGACCGATAACCCCGCAGCGATTGATGAATTGCATCAGCGCATATCTGATACCATCCGCTATCACAAGCAACTGCTCGCTGGCCACCGCGTCTCGGTCACGAATGACGACTTCTTTGAGCAGTGCTTACAAAAAATTAACGCTGAGATAAATGTCTTCCTGCGAGACTGGAGCGGCCCGCTGCCATTGCAAAGCTGGGCCATGGTTCTTGGCATGCTGACCCCGGAATCTTCCGCCTCAGGACGTTTGCAATTTTTTGTCAGTCGCTTTGGCGATATCAGCGCATGGCTCCTGCATACGGCACAACTGGAGACGAAAAAGATGATCAATATCTTCGATGCGCCAGATCCGCTCGTAAATACCGGGGGGCCACAAAAATTCTTTAAAAATATCCTCAGCAGTTCGCTATCCACCCAAGACCAGATCGTCTTCTGCACCCCCAATATTTTTCACTATGCATCCTTGAGCGATGCCAAGAAAATCCTCACGACACTTTCTGTATCATCGGCCATCAAGCAAATCGAAAATCATGTTTCTGCGGCCTTGGTAGACAGCGCCGCAGCAGCCCTTTCCCTGCGCCTGGCCCCTTATCCAACAGTTGAAAGATCGGTAGTGACCCAGCGCAACGAGAGCGCGCAGCGCAGCATGCAAACGCTCACACAAACCGAATCACAAACCGAACAGCTGCTCGCTTCTACGGTCGGTGTCAACTTTAAGCGGCTGTCTGGTGGGTTTAAGCGCCTTTTTGCCACGCTTCGACGCTATAGTGAAGACGAGAGCAAAACCATCCACAATGGGAAAGCGGCCTCAAGGTCACGACCGCTTAAGCCTCTCGTGAGAAGCGTGGTTAAAGCCGCACGTTTGGTGTCCTCGTCTCTATCTCGTCTCATACCGCGAGGCAAAGGCGGGTCAGCTCAGAAATCCCCAATTGGACGCCCAGAATATGTCAGCACCCATGCAACTGTCACCAAGGTTTCCGGCTTTAGCTCCTTCCTTGCCTCAGCCACGCGGGCGAGCCGAACAATCGCCGCATCCCTGTTCACACGGCGGTCACCAAAAATGTATGGCGCAGT